>NZ_JAESPJ010000030.1:0-141411 GCF_016806945.1 Capnocytophaga genosp. AHN8471 | reverse complement strand
GCCCCCGAACCCCCGAAGGGGGACTAACCGGAAAGGGAGGAGTTGTGCGGGTGGAGATGGGGTGGGAGCGGTGGGAACGGTGGAGAGGAACTCGGAGGGACTAGGAGAAACTCGAAGGGAATGGGAGGGGTGAGAGTTTTTTCGGGGGATGTGAGTGATGGGAGTGGTGGGAGGCGGTGGGAACTGTGGGGGTTAGAGAAAAAGAGGGTGGTGGTGGGATTTGGTGGTGGGATTTGGTGATGGGATTGGGTGGTTGGGGAAATTAATTTACTAAGGTGATGTAAAGTAATCTGCCGCCTTCGTCGTTTGAGAGCTTTATTTTTTTCTCATTGGTGAGTTCTACCATTGTACCAATGGGAATGGGTTTGTTTTCGGTAACGTCTTTCATATCGGGAAGGGATTGATTGACGAGTACCCATCTGTTTTGGTAAAAGGTGAAATAACCTACAGGCTTTTTGTCGTCGTTAGTGAGATTCTCGTTGCGGATGAGCTTGCGCGATACGTGCCACTTGAAAAGGTATTGGTTGTGGTATATCATCAGGCGATGGTTTTCGGGTTTCCACACATTGTTGCCGGCATTGTAATACAAGTCGGCGATAGGAAGGCTGCCACGGTGAGGGGTACCACAAAACGGACACTTAGGGCGAGCGGTATTATCGAATACATACCACTTTTGTGTACAACTTGGATTGCTGCAAGGTTGTATCAAATCTACAGTTTTAAGCAGAGCTGTTTCCCACTCGTTAGCAATAGGGCGTAACATTGGGTTGTGCAATCCGTCGATGAAAGCGCGATTGAAGAGTTCGGTGAGATAGGGTCCTGTAACGGTATAAGGCAATTTGGCGGGGTCACCCCAAAAAGTGTCCCACTTGCGCAACTGGTCGGGTTTTACACGATTGGTGGCATCGGTGGGGTGTTCTATAAAGAGAGCCTTCTCCCCCATCGCCAACAACTCGTCTTTTTCGGCATCTAAATCCCATACTTTGCTACCTTTGAGCGGGTGGCGTCGCAAGAGATACATATATATAAGTACTGCCAAAGCGTGCAAGTCTGTTTTTTGGTTAGGCAGTGCACGTTTAGGGTCTTTGAAGTCTAAATGTTTGGTGCTAAGCACTTCGGGAGCTATAAAATCGGCGGTGCCAATGACCTCTGGAGGAAACATTCCAGGTACCACCAAACCATCTAAGTCGATGATATTTGCTGATTTGGTTACGGGGTCGATGAGGATGTTGTTGTAAGAGAGGTCGGAATGGGCGAGCCCCATTTGGTGCATTTTCTTAATGCCACGACAGATATTGATAGCGATTTGGAAATAGCTAAGCCAATCGCCTAACTCTGAAGGATCTAAGCAAAGGGGATACTGAGGGTCGCGAAAGGAAGGGGTAGTGAACCACTTACCTTTTTTTTCTTCGCCTTTGAGTCCGTCGTCGGCAAGACGTCCTTTGGCAAAGAAGAATTTACGGTCGTAGATAGGGACAATCACGCCTGTTTTACCGTCTTTTTCGACGGCATCGTAAGGCCAGCGAAAAATCTCGTTGAGGAAATAATCGGGGGCATTACCTTTTTTGATATTCTCTAAATACAGAGAGACGATGCGCTTGATGCGTTCTTTTTGGTTAAAATCTAAGGGTTCACGGAAGAAAGCTACCACATAACGACGATCGGGAGAGAAATATACGTCTTTCACTCCCCCACGTTTGGGGTTGCCATCATCTACATATTGGTAGGATTTGGAAGTATCTATAATTGATTTTACAGTGATTGTATTCATTTTAGTAAATAATCGCGAGGGTTCTATCATCGGAATTGCCTTTGCTCCAGAAGTCGAGCCACTGAAGGAGCTGCTGATCTATTTGGTTATCGTTTTGGAAATCAACTTGACAATGGTCGTCGTTCTCTCCATTGAGGTCGGCTAAGAAATTATTCCAACATTCTATTTTAGTAAGGTTGTTTTCGACTACAAACTTAGGGTCGTAGATGCCGTCGGTCATTAGGAATAGTTTAGAAAAATCGTTAAAGCGATGAATGCCAAAGCGTTTACCGACGGGTATTTCGGCATCGTTAGAATAAATCTCGGGCATAGTGATGAAACGTGTGCCTCCACCAAATTCACCTATATCTAATAGGTTGAGCAATTGCACTTCGGTTTGTGCTTCGTTTAGAATACAAATAGGGCAATCGCCTACACCAAAGGTGAGTAGCACATAGCCAAAATCGTACTTCTTAGCCAAGACAAAAATGAGTGTTGTATGGAGGTCTTTCAGCGCAATTTCTTCGGCGTTAGCAAAATCTTCTAAATAACGGAAAAGTTCTCGCAACTTGCGATAAATGGCATTTACAATATTGCTCTTATGTGTGAGGTCTTTGGCTGCTGCGAAATAAGCAACCACCTCTTGGTCGATTGTGTTTAGGAAATCGCTATCATTAAAACTATCACAAATGAAATGAGTGGCAATTTCGGAGCCTTTGCGTGCAAACTTAGCTGAGCCTGCACCATCGGCGACGGCTATCACTTGCCAATCGTTAGGCAAAGGTAAAGTGTAGAAATCGTCGTCGCGAGCGCCTCCTTGGTGAGCGTGTGACCTGCCACGTTTAGAAGCAACTACGAGTTTTTTGTCTAAGAAAGAAGCTTTTAGGGTAGCTTCTTCGGTTTTGTAGAAACGCGCTTCTTTATCCAAAGGAATATCTTGCCAAAGGTCTTTAGGGTCGGGGTTGATGATGAAAGGCACTCGCTTTACACGTTCGATCAAATCGGGGTCTTGAGTGCAATAGAAATGAATTTCCAACTCGGTACTCGCTGCCATTGTAGGTTTTCCTATAATAGTGTGTGTATCGGGGGAGAAAATAAGCCCCAATTCTTCTAAAGGACTGATATGAGTGATGTGTATATGCGGAAATTCCTCTAAATTAAAGCTAAAATTATAGTCTTTTTTAGCATTGGCATTGGCAATTGGCAAATGAGCATCTAAAAAAGATTCAATTTCGTAATGTATATGGTATTTTTCTTTCACTTCTTCTTGTAGTTGATGCGCTAAACTGCTAATTTTTTCGGACTGAGAGAGTATAGAGAGCACTTTGGCTTCTACACGTGGATTGGGTTGCCCATTAGGGTGTTCCCCTTTGATGATGGTTTGTATAATTTCGTCCATTAGCCTAAGGTTCTATTGATGTCAAAATCTTCATCGGACATAGTGTAGTTAGCCACTGAGCCACACCACGGACAGCTGTTCTCGCCTTCGCCAGAGATGCAGTGCACGCCTCCACAAGAACAGGTTGCCAAAGCGTAGGCATTGCCGCAACAAGGGCAAGAAGGGTTGCCCATCAGCTCGTCCGACGACACTTTGAGGGCATAGTTCGTTTCGTTAGAAAATTCTCTGTAGCTATTCTCGTCTATTTTATAAGCTCCTTGCAGCATATAGATACGGGTTTGCATTCCGTAAATACGCGAACTGCGAGAGCTTTTTTGGAATTTGATAAGATATTGTTTTTGGGTATTAGAGCACTTCCCGCGAATGACCACGAAGTTTTCATCGGGGACATCGTGGCGCTTGGTGAGGTCGATGCTTTCAATGAGGTGATGATCGGGTTTGGCGAGCTTGATAGCATCGGTATTGGTGTTGTTCACCTGCTCGCTGGTGGTTTTAATAGAAGCGGTAATCCACTTAAAGAACTCTTTGTAAGCAGCTGCATTGGTGTTGTTGAACTGCAAGACTTGATCGGTGAGTTGCCCTAAGAGGTTGTAGTTTGTGTTCTCACCCAACGAAATCACCACTAAGTTTGCTTTACGGCGGTAATGAGTATTCCAACGTTCGATAGCTTGGGCGGGGTCGTCGGTAGGGACACCGTCGGTAAAAAGGAAAATGAGAGGTTTCCAATCGCCTTTGCGTTCGAGGGTAGTTTTGACTACTTCGCGGTCGATAGCGTTCATCAGTTCGTTGAGCCCATTAGCAAGGGAAGTACCTCCACCGATAGGAATTTTAGGCGGATAGAAAGTGATGATATCCTGCAAAGGCGTAATGACCTTGCTTTTGCCAGCAAAGCCAATGATAGAGAGCCAAACGGTTTCGAGCGCAAAGGGGTCGGCTTTGAGTTCTTTGATGATTGTAGCCATACCATCTTGCACGTGTTCTATGGGGTCACCGACCATTGATTCGGAGACGTCGAGGAGGAAATAAATGGGGAGTCTGCGCATTTTTTTAGATAAGAGTTATTGACAGTTTTTTTGGTAGTCTTGAATCACTTCAATAAGTCCTTCTTTTGTGAAGGTGTTATATTTAGTTGGATCCATAGAGGGGCAATTTAGGTATTTAGTGAGCAAACGTTGTATTTTTTCAGGTTTTTTAGTGCGGAAAATTCCTTTTTCACCTAAATAAATAGCTTTGTCATTACCTTTTACTTTCAGTAAATAATCATCGGGATAGGCGATGTGATTCAATACGTAATTTCCATCTTTTTCATATAGAATTTCAAAGAACTGATAGGTATAAGGGTCGGCGAAGCTACTGCTTTTCATATAATCGTTTTCGAGAGGTTCTACTCCTAAATAACAATGACCTTCAGCACAGAATTTCACTTTGTCATCAGCGTTAAAAGTAATAACATTACCTGCTTGGTCTTTTAGTTTAAGAAGTCTTCCGAGTGTAGATCTATCGGGGAGAGTAGCGCCCATTCTTTTTTCAATTGACTCAAATTCGATGGTCAAAGCACCTTCTTTTTTCTCATTGTTTTTATCGATTACATAGCCAGCTACATTGTATAAATTCATTGAACCAACTTTAGCTTCTTCTCTTTTTTCATTGTATTTTCTTTTAGCTTCTTGTTTTTTAGCTTCTAAAAACTGTTCAAAAGCTACAGTCATATCGCCAAATGGATAACCATTAGCATATAAACGTTGTACAATACGCTTAGCTAAAGGGTCATAGCCAGGAGCTTTATCAGGTTGTGGTTCTATAAGTTTTGACAATATGCTAAACTCTTTTTGGTCATAAGTTTTTATGATGTAAAAGCCATCAGCTTTTGCTTCATATTCTAAAGAAGCAACCTGACCTCCGTTTTCATCGGTTACAGTATATTTGTAGGCAGCAGGTTTGTTCATAAAATTATCCATTTTGGAAACTTTTGCAGAAATAGTTCCTATTTTATTGCCGTCTTTGAGTATATTGTTTTGTTCTATTCTTAATTTATCAGCATTTGCTAACTCTTGTTCTGTTCTGGTAGCTTCGCGTTCTTCTTCGTAAATAGCGTCCCATCTATCAGAGAAAGGCTGGTCTTGAGAAGCGAAAAACTGATTAATAAACTGGTTATTTGCTCCTTTTAGAGGGAGTAATTCAGGGATTGTTTTTAAGATAGCATCTGTAACATACTTTTCTATTGAAAAAGTAAGTTTAAAGGAGTAAGGGAGAGATATTTCTCTTACATTGTTGTTAGCACCTTTAAAGCGCAACCATCTCTCGGGAGTGCTGTTGCCAGAAACTGTAGCATAAGGGGCTTCGGCAGTAAACAAGAAATTGCCTGACAAATCGGAATAGCTAACCACTTTATCCTTACTGCTTATTTTTGCGATAGGAGTACCATCGATGAGCAATTCTCCTTTTTTTATTTTTATATCTTGAGCTAATGCCTTTGTTATCAAAAAGAAAACTCCGATGCTGAATAAAATTATTTTTTTCATATTTATGTAGTTTTATTAATTTTGTAATGTTACTTAACGTAAGTTTTTCTAGATAGATTTAGTTTGCTACTATTTTAATTTCTGTACAATAGTCGTAGTTATTAGATTTCATAAAGGTAAAGAAATGATCTTGCCATTTTTTTATAGAAGTTCCTTTGGGAGAGTCTACTCTGCAATTTAGAAGTTTGAGAGCTTCAACACCTACCATAACAGGCTGACTTGTTCCTTTTACATAGACATTTGAACGATTAACAACAAGTGTTTTTTTTGCAATTATTTGACCATTTGATTCAATAGAGCACCCTCCTTCTATGGTAAGATCCTTTATTACATTGATATTTCTTATTAGATATGCTTCTGTAAATAAATTGAGGGTACCATTTCCTGTAATTTTTAAACTTCCATTAAGTACCGCAACAGCAGAATGATTTTTAGAATAGATTTTATTATTCTCTTGTAGTACAATGGTAAGATCAGCGGAATTTTTTTCTGTTTGAGAAATACCATCTGTATCCTCTGTAACTTTAATAGAGGCTCCATTGAGGATAAGAATACGTTTTTTGGGTTTATAGCGAATAACACCAGATTCAAGAGCTGGGAAGTTCTCAGAGGTAATCTTCCAATAATTGGTAGCTGTAAGTTGTTTATTACCTATATAGATGCCATAATCACCTGTGGGGATATTTTCCATAGGGAAAGGGTCGTCATCATAAGATTCCTTGTACTCATCTCTTTCATAAAACTTTGCTTCCCAGTTTTTATCAGTTAATAGGTCTAACACCTGTTTGTTAATTTTATTTGCCTCGGAAGTACCTTCTTTAAAAGATTGCAGAAAGATAGTAGCCTTGTTGTTAATTTCTTTTTTAGGAATATTTTGGGCAATTGCAAGCATAGCTTCTTCGTTAATTTGGTTGTTATTGATCCAAACTTCAGAGAGAGCAATATTCTTACTAAGATCTAAGTGAGCGAGTTCATTTCTTTCAAGAGATAAGGTTTTCAAAGCTGGAGAGTGAGAGAGATCAATATTTTTTATCTTAACTTTGTTTGCTATAAAACGAGTAAAGTTTCCATAGAAAGTTACCACCGCACTCTTGAAAGTATAGTTTTTAGGGGAATTAGTAAACACTTGGGTTTGCTCATCGTCATCCTGAAGGCCGTTGTTATTGAGGTCTACCCATCCTTTACCGATAGCATTTATTTCAATCTGTGCACTTGTGGATTGGGTGTAGAAAGTGATGTAGTGCTGTTCTTTTTGGTTGATATTAGGGTTGATTGCCCATCCTAAATCAAGAATTTTAACCTCAGGATTAGGTTTGGGGTCTGGTTTAGGATCTGGTTTAGGAGTAGGCTCGTTGTTATCACTACCTTTAGAGCAAGCTACCAATGTAACAGCTGCTATAAGTAGGAGGAATATTTTTTTGATAAGACCAAGAGTTTTCATTTGATGAATTTTAAATTAATAATGAGAATTATTTACTTAATCATAATCCTTTCTATACTACTAAATTGAGTTCACGGGGTGGAGGTGGGAGAGTCATAGATTCGCCGGTGCCTTGTGATTTGCCGCCCATTTCTATAGATGAACTTACCCATTTGAAAAAGGTAGTGAGCATATTGGCATCGGTGGTATCGAGTTTTACCACATCGGGGGTGAGTTCTTGGAGGTAGGACACTTCGGCTTTTGGCCCTGCAGCACAACCTACAATCACACCAAAATCTAAGGCTTTTACTTTAGGGATATATTCACGATACTTCTGTATATCGGAAGGTTTGCCATCGGTAAAGATAAATAAAAGCGGTTTCCAGTCGCCTTTTTGTTGCGCTGAACCTCTGATGAGTTCAGTTTTTACCAAATCACACACCATTTCAAGGGCTTCACCAGTGTGAGTGGGTCCACTTTCGGGACATTTGATTTCGATAGGCTGAAAAGAAGCTAAATCTATCAGCGGGATGATGTTGCGCACTTCACGGTCGAAAGTAATGACACTCAAATGGAGGGAATCCATCGCCTGAGGGTCGTTGCGTAGCATATTGATGAGCCCATAGAAGCCGTTGTTGAGGGCTTGGATAGGTTCACCGCTCATTGAGCCTGAAGTGTCTAAAAGAAAATAAGCTAAGAGTCGTCTGTTCATCGTTAGGAAACAATTACTAATTCACTTGGTGGAGGTGGGAGTTGGTCTTTTTTGGTAAGGTCGATACCTGTTTCTTCTACTTTGGTAGAGGTAGTGGCAATAGAGGCAGATACCCATTGGAAAAATTTGCCAATACTATCGGCATCGGTATTGCTAAGGCGCACTACTTGGTCGGCTATTTCCTTGAGCACTTTATCGTCGGCGTTATTACCAGCGGCACATCCCACTATCAATCCTTTTTTTACGGCTTTGAGTTTTTGGAATCCCGCTTGCCAATCGTCGGTAGGAACACCATCGGTCATAATAAAAACGATAGGTTTCCAGTCGCCTTTTTGTTCGAGAGTTGTTTTGGTAACTTCATTTTCCAATTTATCGGCGAGGAGGCTTAGAGCTGCACCGAGAGCTGTTGTGCCAGCGACTTTAAGGTCTACCGTTTGGAAAGAAGCCAAATCGGTAAGAGGGATAAGTTGTTTAGCATCGGAATCGAAAGTGATGATGCTCACGAAAGCGGTTTCGATAGCCTGAGGGTTTTGGCGCAGCGAATGAATCATCATTTGCACGCCATTTTTCACTGCCTCAATAGGTTCGCCGGTCATTGATCCGGAAGTATCTAAGAGGAGGTATACGGGAAGTCGTCTCATTGTATTACATATTTTAAGAGATTGTCCAAAAAGTTTTTTGTACGAGCGTTTGCAATGGGCGTTTGCAAAACGCCCCTACATAACATACTCTAAAAGTAATTGATTATCAGAGCAGTCAAATTTACGAAAGTGTAGGGACACAAAGGCAATTTTTGTACTTTTTGAACAATCTCTTTTAGATTATAAATAACTTTGAACAATACGGTGAATGGTTTGACCAAGGAAAGAATCGTCGACAGGGTCACCGATAGCATCAAATTTCCATTCGCCATTTCTCTTGTAGAGTTTTGCCAAAATAAGAGCGCGTTTACCAGCGTAAGCAGGTTCGGCAGCTACGTTGTAAGAGGCAAATACAGAGTTTACACGCTGTGGTGTTCCTTCGAACATACGAATTTTAGCATAAGGGATTTGTGAAAAGTCTTCTTTACCTACGTTGTTGAGGAAGAAGAAGATTTTAGATACATTAGGAGCTACACGATCTAAGTTTACAGTGATAATTTCGTTATCAAGACCATCGTCACCTCCTTTATCGCCTTGCAAATCGTCGCCGGTGTGGTGAAGAGCGCCGTCATTGGAATCTAATTTTCCTTTAGGAATCCCAAATTGTTGTAAGATTTGAGGGTTATACAAAGGAGAATAGAGGTGGTCGCACACATTGTTATTGTCGTCGATGAGGATACAACTAAGGTCTAAATCGACATCTTGTTTGTTTTTCATCAAACCAAAGAGAGCTTTAGTTTCGATAGCGCCCCAGTTCACTCCAATACAGAAGTTTTGTAGCTTTTCGCCAGATTCTTTGCGTAGGTCGATTTTTTGACCTTTTTGTAGATTGATTGCCATAAATTTAATTTATTTATCAATTAGCAGATTTGCCAATTGAGAGGTTTATAATTCAGTTAATTGTATTTGTTGAGATAATCTTCCAAACCGCCTTTCATACCCATACCTACAGCTTCGAACTTCCATTCGCCATTGCGTTTGTAGATACGACCGAACTCTACGGCTGTTTCGATAGAAAAATCCTCTTCCAATTCGTATTTTAGCAATTCTTGATTGGTAACTGAATCGAAAATGCGGATGAATGAATTGCGTACCTGCCCGAAGTTTTGACCGCGTTGAGCAGCCTCGTGAATAGTTACCACGATGCAGATTTCGGCTGCATTAGGTTCTATTTTAGAGAGGTCGACAAGGATTTGCTCGTCGTCGCCATCGCCTGCTCCTGTACGGTTGTCACCGGTGTGCACTACTGCTTCGTTAGGAGATTTGAGGTTGTTGTAGAAAACGAAGTGATTGTCCGACAACAATTTTTTGTTTTCGCCTAAGATAAATACAGAAGCGTCTAAATCGAAATCAGTACCTGTAGCAGAGCTGTTCGTATCCCAACCCAGACCTACAGTAAATTTAGGAGCATTGATGCTCTCTCTTTGTCCTTTTTGTAAGTTGATTGCCATAAAAATAATTTATTAATTAGTCAATTAGCTGATTTGCTAATTGGAATGTTACTTGTTTAGGTTTAAATCGAGCATAGAGGTGAGGATGTTTTTTTCTTCCTCTATATTCAATTGTTCTTCAGCAAGGTTGTTGTTGTCAATGGTTTCACAGTACTTTGCCAAGAGTTCTTTTACATCCTCGGGGAAACTGTTGCGTATCTCTTTGCGTTTTTCTTCTAAGTCGCTTATTTTGCGTTCCAATTCACCTACTAACGAATGACCGTTACTCACGTTTTTTTCGCGATTCAGTTGGTGCTTGAAGGCATCTTTTAGCAAATAGAAGCCATTGGTTTGCAGATTCCAAATAAACTCATCATCGGAGCCGAGGATTCTAAACAGCTCGAAGAGTTGGAAATCTACATTGAAACCACACATAAAACGCACTTTGAAGTTTTTGCTCGCCAAACGGGAGAGCAATAGGCGCTCAATACTCAGCCCTTCCAAGGTGTAGAGTTTCGTTCCTGGCACTACTAACAGATGTGTGATATCATCGTCGTCGCGAAAATATTCCTCGGCATAGAGGTTAGGGAAACTGCGGATAGCCGTGAGATTGTAAGGCTTGTAACTACCTGTGAGGGTACTATAAGCGGCTTGAAACACCGCCGATACCTCAGCTTCGTGATACCGCTGGTCGGTTTCAAAACGGTTTTCGGCTTTACCTTGGCGTGCCAGCTGCGCAATATAATCCTGATGGGCTGCAATTTCAGTATCAATATTGATGATGGCAGCTTCTTTTTGCTTTTTGAGTTTGGTGAGTAGCTCAATAAGGCTATCGGTATACTGCAAGTGGAACAGTTCTAACTTGTTCACATCTAAGGCTTCGGCATTTTTTTCAAAAAATGAATGGATAATCTCGGTACGTACCACTATACCTACCAAGTCGGGTTGTTTAAAAAAATTCTCTAATATTTTAAGTTTTTGCAACCTCCGTTTGCTATCATTCAGTATTTTTGTTTCTGTTCCCAAGTGTTATGACTTTCTGTTTTGCAATTGGTTTTTAAGAGTTGTTTCTAAGTTTTGCAATTCGTTGTCCAACAAGCGGCGACTTTGCTCTCCTTGTTGTTGGATTTGTTTTACCTCATTGAGGGTGTTGATGAGTGAAGTGGTAGTTTCACGCAAGGTATCGATAGACACAATTGTTTGTTCGTTAGCACGAGCAACATTTACGGTATTCTGTTGGAGACGCTGAGCGTTTTTGCGCAAAATTTCTTCGGTGGTTTGCGATACGCGTTGTTGTACCTCGATATGTTGTTGCTGGCGATGTAAGGCTACAGCCAGCGTAAGTTGGTTTTTCCAAACAGGCAAAGTAGTAGTGAGGATGGTTTGTGCTTTTTCGGCTATTGACACGTTGTTGTTCTGTATCAATCGGATTTGAGGTAATGATTGCAACATAATAAAGCGCACGACTTTCAAATCGGCTAAACGGCGGTCTAAACGGTTGGCGAAGTCGCGTTTATCGGAAATTTGATAATCTTGATACGCATCGGGATTTGCTTCCATCAGAGCGAGTTCTTGTTTGGTTTTCTCGTAACGCAAACTACCTGCAATGATGTACTCTTCAATCTTTTTAATGGCATCGACATTGCTACCAAAAATGGTTTGCAACACCGCGTTATCTTTAGTAGAATTGATGATACCTGCATTCACCTTATTAGAAATATCGGTGATGTTGTTCACTATTTTGTCGTATTTGGCAAAAATATTATCTACTGTAGTTACCATACGCCCCAAGAGCGGTATTTTGCGCAAGAATTTTTTAAAGCTATTACCTTCGAGTTCATCTACATCTACATAGTTGAGTTCTATGAGCAATTTATTGATGAGCTCGCCTACCTCACCAGCATTAGAGCGGCGTACATTGTTTAAAAAACTATCACTTTGTGAAGCCAATGTATTTTGTAACTCAGCACCAAAGTTGATTACCGAGTTAGGGTTTGTTTCCTCTATATTGGCAGCGATGAGTTCGTACTTAGAGGTATCGGCAGGTGTAAGGTTTTGAAGGGTTACATTGCCGTTCTTATCGATTACTTGAGCGTTTGTATCGAGTGCTTGTAGTTCTAAAGTTTGTTCCATAATGTTTAAGATATTTTGATGTGAGTTATTAAAAACTCGCACGAATTTCACAAATGAATTATTAATTAACGTGAGTTCGGCGTAAGTAATTATTAAACAATCAGTAAAAAATATTTTTAATTTCCCACGAATTACACGAATTTTCACGAAATTGGGAGTGCATAAAAGTCTTTATTTTTTTATTATCTCACGAATTTTCACCTGACGGTGAATTGTTTAGATTGTCAAGACAATGAACTTTGCCAAAGGTCGTAGCACGACGAGCAATTAAAACTTTGGCAAAGTGTAGCGACACAAATATTAAGGACTTTTACAAAGTGTTGTTAAGTTATTTAATGATTTCGCCTTTGTAGTATTTAGAAAGGAAAAATGCTAAATCTTCTTTGTAGCCAATGCCTGAGGCTTCAAATTTCCATTTGCCATTGTGTTTATAGAGACGACCAAATTCTACAGCCATTTCTATAGAAAAATCTTCGCCTAATTCGTATTTAGCTACCTCTTCACCGTTAGCGTTATCGACGATGCGGATATACGAATTGCGCACTTGTCCGTAGTTTTGTTTGCGGTTGAGTGCATCGTGAATGGTTACCACGAAAAGAATTTCGGTTACTCGTGGATCTACTTTAGCGAGGTCTACTTGTATACTCTCGTCGTCGCCATCGGCACTGTTACCTCCTGTAGGGTCGTCGCCAGTGTGGTGGAGGGCACCATCGGGAGAATCGGTATTGCCATAGAACACAAAGAAAGGTTCAGAAGGGATAAGGCGCTGTGCATCTATCATAAAAGCTGAAGCGTCTAAATCGAAATCGTAGCCAGTACCCTCATTAGGGTCCCAGCCTAAGCCTATAGTTAAATTTTGTAGACCAATGTCTATACGTTGTCCTTTTTGTAGATTGATTGCCATAATATTGATTTGTTAATTAGTCAATTAGCAAATTAGCCAATTGAAGAGTTTGTTATTTTATTAATTAATACGGGGCAAAGATAATAATAATTAGAGAATTTTCAAATTTGAGAATTAGCGAATTACGAGAGTCCCGTGATGACGCCCTCGTCATCTATATCCATACCTTCGGCGGCAGGCACACTGGGGAGTCCCGGCATACGCACAGTATCGCCTAAGATTGGAATTACAAAGCCCGCCCCTGAGGCAAACTCAAACTCTCGCACGGTTACCTCAAAATCGGTAGGACGGGCGAGTTTCTTCTCGTCATCACTGAGCGATTTAGGGGTTTTCACTATACAAATAGGCATTTTATCAAAGCCTAATGTTTTGATTTGCTTCAACTGACTTACGGCTTTACTATTGTAATTCACCTTGCTCGCTCCGTAAATCTTAGTAGCTACTGCTGTTATTTTTTCTTCTATACTCGCTTCATTGCTATACAACGGACTAAAATGACTCTCACCACTTTGGGCTATAGTGACCACCGCGTGGGCGAGCTCTTCAGTACCTTTACCTCCTTCACTAAACCCTTTGCTCACAATAGCTTGCACTCCTTTTTGAGCACATACTTCTTTTATATAGGCGATTTCTTCCTCACTATCGTTAGGGAAATAGTTGATCGCTACCACTGCTTTGAGACCAAAAAGTTGAACATTCTCGATATGTTTTTCCAAATTGGCAATACCGAGTTTCACTTTTTGCAAGGAAGGAGTGTTATACTCTTCTTTTTTAGCCCCTCCGTGATGACGCAAGGCGCGGATAGTTGCTACAATCACTACTGCGTCGGGGGCTAAGCCTGCTGAAGTACATTTGATATTGAGGAATTTCTCAGCCCCAAGGTCGGCACCAAAACCAGCTTCGGTAACTACATAGTCGCCTAATGAGAGTCCCATTTTGGTAGCTAACACAGTGTTTGTACCTTGCGCAATGCTAGCAAAGGGGCCTCCGTGCAAGATAGCAGGATTGTTTTCAAGGGTTTGCACAAGGTTAGGTTTGATAGCTTCTTTGAGCAGTAGCGCCATTGCCCCTACCACGTTTAAATCGCGGGCAAATACGGGGGTGCCGTCAAACTTTTTGCCTACATAGATGTTACCAATACGCCTTTTCAGGTCAGAAAAACTTTCTGACAAGCACAATATGGCCATAATCTCAGAAGCAGGAGTGATGTTAAAACCGTCTTCGCGAGGCACACCGTGCGTAGCACCGCCTAAACCTACCACTATATGGCGTAGTGCGCGGTCGTTCATATCCATTACGCGCTTCCAAACTACGGTGCGTGGGTCGATGCCTATAGAGTGTGTTTTGCTCTGGATATTATTATCAATGACAGCCGCCAAGAGGTTATTAGCCTTCTCAATAGCCGAAAAGTCGCCTGTAAAATGTAAGTTGATGTCCTCCATAGGCACCACTTGCGAATAGCCACCACCAGCAGCCCCTCCTTTGATACCAAAAACAGGTCCTAACGACGGTTCACGCAATACGGCAATCGCTTTTTTGCCTATTCTGTTAAGTCCTTCCGTCAGACCAATGCTCACCGTGGTCTTGCCCTCACCCGCAGGGGTAGGCGTAATAGCCGTAACAAGCACTAACTTACTGTTTTTCATCTTCTCAGCATTGATGAGGTACAATGGCAATTTAGCCTTGTATTTTCCATAAGGGTCGAGGTCGTCCTCGCTGATGTTTAATTTTTTAGCTACCTCTCTGATAGGGAGCATCTGTGCTTTTTGGGCGATTTCTAAGTCGGTCATAAACAATGAACAATTGAGAATTAATAATTTGTGCGACAAAAGTAGTGATTTTAGTTGGATTTTCCAAACACAATACACGTGGGTTTATCTACTTCTATCGCTTGGGCGGTTTCAGTGAGTTCTCCAGTTGCTTCATTACGCTCAAAAACCTGAATTTTATTATCATCTCGGCAAGCTACTAAAAGGTATTTACCATTGGGGGTAATAGCAAAATTGCGGGGGTGAATACCTGTGAGTTGGTAGCCTATTTTGGTTAAAGTACCTTTCTCAGGGTCGATAGCAAAAATTGCAATACCATCTTTCTTTAATCGGTGAGAGGTGTACAGAAAACGCCCATCGGGACTGATATGTATATCGGCACTACCACGCCCGCCACCTTCATCAGCCATTATACGCTGTACTTCTTTCAGTTTACCCTTGTGATAGCTGAGTACCACACATTCACCTCCTAATTCGTTGATAAGATAAGCAAAACGACCGTCTTTGCTAAAAGTAAGATGGCGAGGGCCTTGTCCGTCACTCACCTCGTAAGCTACTCGCTGAGCGGTCAGTACCTCAGCGTTTTTACGTGCTTTCTTGTTGTAACGAAAACGATACACGCGGTCGTTGCCCAAATCGGTTGCTAATATATACTTTTTATCGGGGGTGGGAATAATGCAGTGGATATGTGCTACACGCTTGGGTGTCTTTCCTACAAAAGCAATATGTTGTGTCTCTGCTTTTAATTTACCTTCTGCATCCAGCGAGAAAACACTGATGTCGCCCCCTGTATAATTTGCTGTGATGACGTATTTACCGTCGGTTACAATATGGCAAGGGTCGGCACCTGCTCGTGGCAAGGATTCTTTAGGAGCCGTAGGCAGGAATATAGGATTGCTTAGCTGTACTTTATCTTCACTCACATCAAAAGAATAGGCTCCTTGTCGCCCATCGTTATATTCACTTACGGCATATAGGCGTTTTCCATCGGGCGATAAGGTTACAAAAGAAGGATTGGCAGCGGTGGCACTGCTCAGCAGTTCAAAAGTACCGTTCTCCTGATTGAAATGATAGGTGTAAATACCATTAGAATTACTCTCTTCAGTATAAGTGCCTATATACATTATCAATTTATTATCTTGGGCAAAGGTGATGAATGTTAATAGTGCAAAGACTATAGTTAAAAACGTTTGTAATTTCTTCATAAGTTCTAATTTTGTGTGTTATTAAAAAATTGTATGGTGTGCTCTATTTGTTTCTTGAGGGTCGTTACTTCCTCATCTGCCATAAAGGTAAGATATTCTTTAAACAAAGCAGAATGGTAGTCAAAATGCTTCTTTTTCCACTGCGAAGTAGCTAAAATCAATTCAATGGCTAATATTTCTTCTATATTCTTTACTACTTGTTCGCATTTGATAGCCGAACTACCTCCCATTCCTTTAATATCTATTGTTTTTTCAAACAAAATAGGACTTTCGATGCTTGCAGGAATAGAAAGACGACGGTTTTCATTCAATATTCCTTCTATGATACGCTGGAAAATAGGGTAATCTATTTCTGTTTCTATCTCTTTGCCGAGATTAGAAAGCAAGTAGAACACACGTCGTTCGCTGATATTGCCCAAACTGGTGAGGGTAATCGCCAAAAAGTCCATTGCCAAGGTGAGGGGCAGGGTATGTGAGTTGCCTCCAAAGATAATTTCTTGGGTCTCAGGGAAGAGAATAGGGTTATCGGTAACTGAGTTCATCTCGGTTTTAATCACCTTGCGAATGGCTGCAATCGACTCGCGAACAGCTCCGTGTATTTGAGGAATAGAGCAAAAAGCTTCGGGCATAGATGAGAAGGCTTGCGGTTGTGCAGCGAGGGTACTATCTTTTAATAGGGTGCGCAGGTGCTGAGCCGTTTCCACAAGTCCCTTATGGGGGCGTACTACTTGCATAGCTTCCGAAAATGCCGAGAGGTTGCCACCAAAGGCTTGGGTAGAAACCGATGATACAAAGTCTGCCCACTGGATGATTTTCAGCGATTTACTAAGGTTGTAGATGCCATAAGCAGTGGTGAGCTGAGTGCCGTTGAGCAAGGCATCGGCTTCGCGCATTTCCAAGGATAGAGGTTGCCAACCGTATTTAGCTTCCAGCTCTTGAGCTGAATAGATTTTGTTGTGTATACACACTTCGCCTTCACCAAAGAGCGGTAAAGCGAGGTGTGCCAGAGCAATGCGTTCATCGGGGATATCTTTAGAATACACCACCGGAAAGACCTCTTGATTATAAAAGTCGATGAGGCGTTGCACCAAAGCCAATCGCACCCCACTATAGCCATAGGAAAACGATTGTATTTTGAGAAAGAGCATCAGTTTGACAATCTCATTGGGGATACGCTCGCCTATACCACAAGCATAGTGGCGCAACAATGATATAGAGCCCACTGAAAGTCGGTTTAGAATTTCAGGGTCTTTTTTACAATAATCGCTGAGGAAGCGGTGGCACGTTTCGATATTAATCACCGCCTCTTCCGAGAGTTTTAGTTGTGTATCGCCTTCTACAATTGCAATAAGCTGTTCTAAAAGAAGGACTTCGTTAGAAATATAGTGTTCCATATTAGGAGGTAGGGGTTAGGGGGTTAAAAACGATCTACTTTACCATATATAGTCGCCCTTTTATAGATAACAATTGATATTGTAGCAGTTTGTTGCTATACAGATCTACTTTTTCAAACTTTTCGAGTTCTTCATTGCCTTTGGTAAGGTAATAAGTAGGTTTTTTTAGAGCAACACCTTCAGATGTCAACGTATAAGTATCAACTTTAAAGGAGATAGAAGCATTGTTTAAACGCAGTTGCATAAATAGTTTTCCTTCTCCCCCTTTATCAAGAGTTTCTTCTATCAAAAAATACTGAGGTAATATCTTACGGCGTGTATAAGTGCTTTGAAAGTCACTATAATAAAAATCGTCAGCACCCAATTTCATAAAAAGAGGGAACATAGAAGTCCTATCAAAAAGAGTATTTTGAAAAGAGTAAATGTAATTAGTAGAACAAATATAATGAGGCATCCCGTCTTGAATAAACACTACAATACTCTCATAATTAAAAGTAGTATAGTACTTTTGATTATCGGGGCGCCATTCTATGTTTCTAACTCCTATTTTATAACAAGTAGGCGTGGGTAGATGGTTTTTGGATATATAAGTTCTCACATCGTTTTCTTTCCAAAAATCAGTACCCTCAATGGCTTTCATTGGACGAAATTCGGGGTTGCCATCTATAGCCCAAGTACTGTAAGTGAGTGTATAAGTATCAATGATATACTTGTCTTTGATATGAAACTCTCGTTTCTGTTTCTCAGCTGTATTGAGAGGCAAACTGTCAATTATTTTTCCTGAAGTATCAAATTTAAAAAAATAAAACGAAGTATTTGATTTATTATAAAGTGTTACTAACTGATATTGATCGTTGAAGAACTTTTTCTTAAGCGAATACCCTCCTCTTTCATAAAGCGGAGTAATTGTCTTTTTACCTTGTGTAAGCTCTTTTGATGAAAGTTCAGGGTAGTTTTTGAGATTTTTAGGAAGGAACTGCTGTGATTGCCATACTGTATAAGATTCTTCTATTTCGTCTTTGTGATAAGTATAAAGCATTGTTAATACTGTAAGACAAACACTTACCCAAAATATTTTTTTGACAGACTTATAATAGAAACTATAATAACAAAGCAGCCCTAAAACAAAAATTATAGGTGTAAATAACAGAAGTACATCAATAATTCTTAAGGATAAGGAAGACCCTAACCCGCAAATAATAGAAAGCACTATAAAGCCGATGCCCGTTAAAATCGCTAAAAATATATTAGGTTTCTTCATTTGTCGTTAGTTTTTAGATGGTTTCACGTTTCCTTAATACTGCATACAAAAACACAAAAAACGCCAAGAAATACGCAATACGGGCGATGTAATCACCCATTTGCACATAGAAAGTTACTTCATCGTTTAGAGCAATAGTGCCTTTCAAACTACCTTGAGTGCCATAAGGAAGTGTTTTGAGCACCTCTCCCCTACCGTTGATAAATGCCGAAATCCCCGTGTTAGCACTGCGGGCTACACTCCGGCGGGTTTCAATGGCGCGCAAACGGGTATAGCTGAGGAGTTGCTTGTGCCCTTGTGTGTTACGCCACCACGCATCGTTAGTAAGGATAGCCAAAAAGTTAGCCCCTTTCTTGATATAACCCGTCACAAATTCACCATAAATCGTTTCATAACAGATGATAGGTGCTGCCTTTCCCTCGGTGTCTACCCCTGCGAAAGCTGTGCGCTCAGGTTGGGTAGTTTTCAGCGCTATTGTACCGCCAAGATTGATGAGCGTTTCGCCCAATATAGGTTTTAGTATATTTTGATACGGAAAATTCTCGACAGCTACTACCAATTTACTCTTGTGATAGAGTGGCATTTCAGGATTGCGATTGAGCAAGAAAGCCGAATTGTAATCGTTGTACCAAATACCATAATTAGAGAGATAGTTGCTTTGGGAAGTGGTATGTGCTTCATCTCTCACAAACTCAATCATTGCAGTGCCTCCTACCCAATTGAGTTTAGGATAGCGCGCTACAGAAGTGCGCAACCTATCTATCTCTGGTGCATAAGGCAATTCGTTCAGTTTGATATTCTCAGCAAAGACCGTTTCGGGGGTAAGGACGAAATTTACTTTATCATCTAATTTATCAGCGGTGAGTTGCAACAACAGATTGCTTACTTCTTGATTAGAAAGTGCATATTTCTCGGCATAAGGGTCGATATTAGGTTGCAAGACAATCACATCAACTGTTTTCTTGCCTGCTTCGCTATAATTGAGGTATTGGAAATACGAAATCACTATAGGCACAGCAAAAAAGAGTATTGCCAAGCCCACTTTTTGAGCAAGAACTTTGCGGTTTTTAGTCGTAAGATAGTTTTCGACAGCTAAAAATAAGATGATATTCACAATCCACACCCATAAAGAGCCTCCAAAAGTACCCGTATATTCGTACCATTGTATCCACGTAACTTGCTCGGAGAAAACGTTACCTAAATTCAGCCAAGGCCAAGAAACTTCCCAAGTGAGGTGGAATTTCTCAAACGAAAGCCATATCGCAACTAAGAAGATGAGCGATACCTTGCGGTTCATTCGTTTGGCTACAATATGATAGAGGAAGAAAGTAAGGGTCATTAGTAGCGTATTTGCTAAAATAGCGAAAATTGCCCCTATTTGGGTAGAATACCATATCCACCAAGTAGTAGGAATATTCCAAGTGAGGAATGCTAAATAAGAGAGCACAAACACTTTGCGTTTGGTATGGCGATAGTTGTGACGGATGCGCGCTTCCATCAGCAATAAAGGAACAAAGCCAATGAATATCAAAATAGTAATTCCATAGGTTACCCACGCACTTGCGAGTAAAGCCCCTGAAAGTAGAGCAAGGAGTATGTTTTTCTTCATAATGATGAATAACGAATAACGAGGCGAAGATACAACTATTTTAAAAAATACACAAAAAAATTTTCATATATTACTTTTTCTTACTTATTTTGCGGACTGTTATAAAAAATAAATAAAAATGGACAATTCACAAAACAATTTTCAGAACTATTTCCAACCTCAGCAGCAGCAACACTACAGCAACGACAATCCGATGGTAACCACTTTAAGTATAATAGGATTGGTGCTAGCAATTCTCACCGTTGCTATCGCTTTCATCCCTTGTTTTGGAGCTTTCGCTTTTTTCATTGGGGTTATTAGTCTTATTATTTCGTGCATAGGACTTTATTTAGCCTATAAAAATCAAGTAAACAAAGATATGCTCATAGCAGCTTTAGTAATTTCCTTAGTAGGAACTATCATCTCTGGTGTACAACTTTTTACACTTAAAGCTATGGGAGATGCTATTATCGAAAATTCTCAAAGAATACAAAACGACAGCTTAGATACTGATTCTTCTTATAACAGAGATTACGACGACGATTAACATTGAAACTCACTAATTCACATAAGTATCTATTAGTAAATAGTATATTAATAGCATTGTTTTTTGGGGGAATACTATATCTAAAATATTTTCCTGCCAAAATACAATGCTATTACAAATCTCATTACGGCTTTGAATGCCCTACTTGTGGGCTTACACGTGATTTTTCACAATTTCTCTCCTTAGATTTTCACTCTCCTCTCAACCCTGCTTCCTATTATTACTTTACAGCTTTTGCATTAATTTTCGTCACTCGCATTCTTCACAGTTTAATTGTATATCGCAAGCCTCATCAGCTGAAAAGTATTATTTTTTTAGATGGTGTAGTATTAGTATTTTCTATTTTTGTAGTAGTTTTAGGATTTTTATAGTATTGGCGATGAATTGTATAATTTGCTAATTAACAAATTATTCTTATTTTTGTCGCCAAAATTATTATTAGAATGAATACATATCAAAAAAACAACACTTTTGAAGCTCAGCGCCCTCAAAGTGTAAAAAAAACCATCATCAACCTCTTAGGAGTGATTACCCTCGTTTTGGCAATTTTTGTACTTATCGCTTCTTTTATTCCTATAATTGGTGAAATTGCTTTTATAGGAGGTGCCGTAGTAATTCTGTTGGCAGCCATTGGTTTGTACTTTGCAGCTATCTATGGTATAGGTAAAGCCTTACTCATTGCAGCGCTATCACTTTCTATGGCTGGCACAGGCATCTCAATTAAAAAGTTTATCGATTATAACGAGGCACACGCTTCCGAAATACACTCAGGTGGTTCGGGTGGTGGTCACCATCACAGCTGGGGCGATGATGATTAACTAATGTCTCAAATTCGCTAATTATATCTATCTTTGCACTTTAATCATTTTAAATAACTATGGCAGAAAAACACCATTACAAAGGGCTTACCGATGCGCAAGTTCTTGAAAGTCGTGCCAAACACGGCGAAAACTCACTCTCATCAGTAGAGGGTGAACCTCTTTGGAAGCAATTCTTAGAGAAATTTACTGACCCTATTATTATTATTCTGCTGGTAGCCCTCGTCTTCTCATTTGGGGTATCTACCTATGAATTTACAGTACACAATACGGGTATCCACGCCTTTTTAGAGCCTGTAGGTATCCTCTTTGCTGTACTTTTGGCTACTGGAGTGGCTTTCTATTTTGAACAGAAAGCTAACAAACAATTTGAAATCCTCAATCAAGTAAACGACGATATCTACTATAAAGTTATTCGCAATGAGCGTATTACCCAAGTGCTCAAAAAAGATATCGTAGTAGGCGATGTGGTTATCTTAGAAACAGGAGAAGAGGTACCTGCCGATGGAGAACTCCTTGAAGCAGTATCGTTGCACGTGAACGAATCGACGCTCACTGGAGAGCCTATGGTACACAAAACTACTAACCCTGCCGATTTTGAAGCCGAAGCTACTTACCCCTCTAACTACATCTGTCGCGGGACTTCAGTATCCGACGGACACTGTATTTTTGAGGTGAAAAAAGTGGGTGATGCTACCGAATACGGCAAAGTGTTTGAAGGTGTACAGATAGACAATAGCGTAAAAACCCCGCTCAACGAACAGTTAGACCATTTGGCAGGAATGATTACCAAAATCAGTTATGCAATTGCTGCTTTGGTGATTGTAGGTCGCCTTATCGTGTATTTCACCAGTGCTGACCATAGTTTAGACACAATCGACTGGGTATCGTTTGGTGGTTACCTGCTCAACACCGTGATGATTGCCATTACCGTAGTAGTAGTAGCCGTGCCCGAAGGCTTGCCAATGAGTGTTACCCTCAGTTTGGCATATAGTATGCGCAGTATGATGGCTACTAATAATCTCGTGCGCAAGATGCACGCTTGCGAAACAATGGGAGCTACTACCGTGATTTGTACCGACAAAACGGGTACGCTCACCCAAAACCAAATGACCATCTACGAAACTTACTTCAACGCGGGTACCGATGAGAAACTCATAGCCGAATCTATGGCAGTGAACTCTACCGCTTATCTAGATTTCACCGATAAAGATAAACCCAGCGTATTGGGTAACCCTACCGAAGGAGCCCTCCTCTTGTGGCTCTATGGCAAAGGCACTAACTACTTGCCGATACGCGAAGAGAGCGAAGTATTACAGCAACTTACCTTCTCTACCGAACGCAAGTATATGGCTACTTTGGTACAATCGCCTAGCCTTGGCAAACCCGTGTTGTACGTAAAAGGAGCCCCTGAAATAGTAATGACTTTCTGCCACGAAGGCGGTAAATTCCTTTCAGATATTCCACAAGCTGATTTTGAGGCTAAACTTTTGCAATACCAAAACCAAGCGATGCGCACTATCGGTTTTGCGTATAAAGTGATTGACGACCCTAAAGCAATTATCTCAGAAAACGGCAAGCTCGTAGTAAACGGCTTGCACTTTATAGGTATCACTGCTATTTCTGACCCTGTACGCCCTGATGTACCTGCATCTATTGAAGAGTGTATGCACGCAGGCATTCAGGTGAAAATTGTAACCGGAGACACCCCTGGTACCGCAAGAGAAATCGCTCGCCAAATACGTTTGTGGGACGATACTTGCACCGACCGCAACCAAATTACCGGTGTAGAGTTTGCCGCAATGAGCGATGCCGAACTTTTAGACCGTATAGGCGACCTACGTGTGATTTCGCGTGCACGTCCGCTTGACAAAGCTCGCTTAGTAAACTTACTTCAACAAAAAGGTGAAGTAGTTGCTGTAACCGGTGATGGTACCAACGATGCTCCCGCCCTCAAAGCTGCGCAAGTAGGTCTTTCAATGGGTGATGGTACTTCGGTAGCTAAAGAAGCCTCAGATATCACCATTTTGGACAACTCATTCAGCAGTATTGGTAAAGCCGTAATGTGGGGACGCTCGCTCTATTTGAACATTCAGCGTTTTATCCTCTTTCAGATGACCATCAACGTAGCAGCGTGTATCATCGTGCTTATTGGGGCTTTCTTAGGGGTAGAATCACCGCTTACTGTAACCCAAATGCTTTGGGTGAACCTTATAATGGATACCTTTGCTGCATTGGCGTTGGCATCATTGCCACCAAGCAACCGCGTGATGAACGACAAACCACGTGCGCGTGGCGCTAATATCATCAGCTCTCCAATGGCAAAAGGCATCTTTGGGGTAGGAGGATTCTTTGTATTATTGCTCTTTGGTTTCATTCAGTATTTTAAGAATGAAGACATCACAAGTCTCACCGAGTTCTCTATCAGCGATTATGCAAGACATTTCTTCCATTTTGGAGCTCCTGAAGGCAGTTTATCAGCTTATGAACTTTCTTTGTTCTTCTCTATATTCGTATTCTTGCAATTCTGGAATATGTTCAATGCCAAAGCCTACCGCACTGGCAAGAGCGCATTCAACAACCTCGGTAAGAGTCAAGGATTTATGCTCATCGCCTTAGCTATTATATTAGGACAAGTGTTCATCACTACTTTTGGTGGACAGATGTTCAATGTAACGCCTCTCAAATTGGTAGATTGGGCAATTATTATTGGTGCTACCAGTGCAGTACTCTGGGTAGGAGAAATCCTTCGCTTAGGTAAGAGATAAGAGGTAAGAAGTAAAAAATAAGAAAAGCACAATAGCTAATCATTTTAGTTATTGTGCTTTTTTGTATTGTAAAGTTTGCTAATTAAAATAATAGCATTATCTTTGTGAAGTTCTTTTAATCATAAAAATGAACAAGAGCCCTCAAAACTATGGAACACTTCACTAAAAACTTAGAAACCTTACAAAAACTTCTCACAGAAAGCAACGGTGCTTTTATGCATTTTGGCAATGAACAATACCGTTTTACCCAACAAGCAACTATTACCCCTAAAGAAATAGCTGATTTTGAAGCTCAGCACCACATTAAGTTGCCCGAAACTTTCAAAACTTTCCTCATTACCTTAGGAGCTTGTACCCTTTTTGAAGATGAACGAGGTTTTTCCTATCAGTTTTTTCCTCCAAATCAATGGGAAGCCTTTTCAGCTGAAGTATTTGAAGGCACGGGTACATATCTCTTCCCAAAAGTTTTATTAGTATGCTACCCTAATAGTGGTCATCAAGCGGGATTTATCACTACCCAACCCGATGCTTTTGGCACGTTCTATTCGGATATTCCTCCTGAATATTGGGAAGAAGACACTGAATTACTGCCTTTTGCCGATTGGCTAAACGAAGAAATGGCTACACTATGAGAAAACAAGTCATCACCATTATTGCTATTATCTTGCTCCTTTTAGCGGGAGCAGGATTCCTTTTTGTTAAATATGCCCAACAGAAAACAGCTGTTTATTACGCTGAAAAAGAAAGCAGACTCTACCGCTACTACTACGATTATTACTACGCTCATAACAAACGTTTTTCGGCTACTGAATTTTTAAAAGTTCTATCACGCAAAGACCCAGAACTATACGAATTGCTGAAAAATGGCAAAATCGCATATTACCCCAAAGAAGAAGGTTTTGCCTACCAAAGATACGCATCGTCACAAAATTTTGTAAGTTTTGATGATTTTACCTTTGCAAAATTCCTATTCTCTGATGCCAATATAGCCATAGACCCGATAATGTCCTTTAGCAAAATCGACTATGAAACTGAAGTGATATATCAGTACAAAAACGATAGTTTTATAGAAAAAGAGGTATTCAACAAACGGTTACTGATAGATAAATACACTCAGCTATTGCATTGTAAAAAACCTTTTTTAGAAGAAGATTGCCTCTCCTACAACTACAATTTATGCAAAGAGGCAACCGCGGTGATTTTCCCCAAAAAAGTCGTTTTTGTAAAATCGAGTTTTGAAGCTGAAAGTGAAACGATTATCAGGCAAATTTTGCAAACACACTACACTAATACTAACGATACACTTATGGTAGTGGTAAATTTCCCCAACCTCAGTGAAGCAAAATGCTTGAATATCAGAATATCAATTGACCATTGATAATTGGTTAATTGACAAATTATTACTATCTTTGCCCCCAGAATTAATTTATTAAGATAAAAAGAAATGAAAAAATCAACTCTTATACTTATTGGTGTCATTGCACTTATAGTAATATACGCGATTTCAGCCTATAACGGCTTAGTAAAAAAACAAGAACAATTACACAGCGAGTGGGCTCAAGTAGAAACTCAATACCAACGTCGTGCCGACCTCATCCCTAACCTTGTGGCAACAGTTCAAGGTTATACCAAACACGAAAGCAACACCTTAAAAGAGGTTGTAGAGGCACGCAGTAAAGCGACTCAAATCAACATTAACCCCGAAAAACTCGATGCTGAATCGTTAGCCCAATACAATAAAGCGCAAGGAGAACTCTCTCAAGCCCTCGGTCGTTTGCTAATGGTTACTGAAGCCTACCCCGACCTAAAAGCAAGTGAACAATTTATAGCCTTACAAGCAGAATTGTCAGGTTGTGAAAATCGCATTGCGGTGGCTCGTAAGAACTACAACAGCTCATCAAAAGACTACAACATCTCTTGCCGCCGTTTTCCTAACAACCTCTTCGCTTCAATTTTTGGTTTTAGTGAAGCTGCTTATTTTAAAGCCGAAGAAGGTAGCCAAAAAGCTCCTAAAGTAAGTTTCTAAAAAAATGAACAACAAGCTATTAACCCTACTATTTTCCTTTATCATTGGCATTGGATTTTCCTTTGCTCAAGAGGCTTATACGGTAAAAACAGTGCCCAACGTACAACTGCAAGATGCCCAGCAGTACACCACCGATCCTCAGCATTTGCTCACAGCTACTGAAGTTGATAGTCTCAATGCTATCTGTAGAGACTTGCGCGCTGAAAAAGGAGTGGAAATGGCAGTGGTGATCTTGCCTCGCTATACCAACGATTATGCTGATATACGCGATTTTGGATTACAACTATTTGAGCATTGGGGGTTAGGGCAAAAAGACCAAGACAATGGCTTGTTAATGCTCTTGATCACCGACCCAAAGGAACGCGCTATCACTATAGAAGTAGGGTATGGTTTAGAAGGTACTCTACCCGATGGCTTGTGCAAACTCATACAAACACGCACAATGATTCCTCTGATGAAGAAAGGACAATACGGTGCAGGGCTCATAGCGGGAGCTGAAGAAATACGAAAAGTCATCTCAGGTGATTCCACTTTGCCTCAACTGCTTGAAGAACAAGAAAATCCCAATTGGTGGGAAGAAATAAAAGAAATATTTTCTGGAGCTTTCTACCTTGCTATAGCTTTTTTCTTTTTTATTCTTATAAAATTTGGAAAGACTAGAAAAGAAATGGAAGAACTAATGGCTAATCCCACGAGATCACCTTATGTGAAGTATTTAAGTGTTGAAAATGTAAGTATCTCAAAAAAATACATTCCTCTATTCATACTCTTCTTCCCTACCCTACCTTTTGGAATCTATTGGTATTTTTATTGCAAACGACTCAAAAAACGATTGCTCGCCGAGATGATTTGCGAAAAATGTGAGCGCACAGGCACCACCATTGTTGAAAAAGTAACCCAAGATACAATAGATGATGATTACATAAAAATTACAGTACAATTTCGTTGCAAAAATTGCAACCACCTGCATACAGAGGAAAAGAGTTTCAAGATTGAACACAACCGTAATTACCGAAGAGACATTGGCTTTGGGGTAGGTAGTTCGTTTGGAGGAAGCAGTTTTGGAGATGACAGCTTTGGTGGTTCGTTTGGAGGAGGACACTCTGGAGGTGGTGGTGCCTCTACACGATTTTAAAACAATTGATATGACAAAAAAGCTGTCTAACATTTTACTTTGTTAGACAGCTTTTTTCTTATAAAGATCTTTGTTTAGTACTTCTAAAATAGTGTATTTCTATTCTATTTTTATCTTCTATAACTTTATAATAAATTACAAACCTATTATCTAAAAAGTTTCTTCGATACATTCCTAAATGTTCACTATATTTGCTAAAAAGTAAGGATTTTTTGCTATTTCTCTTTGTAAAACTTCTACTGCTTTCATTATTTTTTCAGAATAGGTATAACTCCCATTATGTTTATACCAATAAGTAAGGGTGTTATAATAATCTTCTTCAGCGTCGTAAATCCATTTTATTTCCATTGGTTGATCATCTGTTGGGCTTTTCTATGTACTTCTGAACTATCAGTAAACATTCCTAATTGTGATTGTTTTTCAGCTATAGCTAATTTACGTAGGTCTTTGGCTGTTAGCTCATAATAGAAATCTTCTTCATTTTCAACTAATTGACAAGGTTGAAAATCTGTATTTTCTTCTAAAGGTATGACATTTGTTTGCATAACATTTCTATTTTTTTACAAGGGTATGATATTATTTTTTAAGCTACAAAAAGATTTTCAAATTACGCTCGTAACATTATAATCAGTTCTTTACGAAGATCGGCTTCGGAGAGGTTATTGGTAGCCCCTAAGCCTTTGCTTTTTAGATCGATTTGGCGCAATGTAGCAATGATAGCACTCACGCGCTTCATTGGGTAGTGTTGCGCCCCCGAATAAAACTCTTTTATAAAATAAGGATTTTCTTTCAATACTGCCGCTACATTCTTTTCACTTTGGTCTGTAAGACCATGAAATAGCAATAACTTTTGAAAATAGTTATAGAGAACAGTGATAGTTCCACCTAAAGAGTTATCTTTAGGATTATCAGCGAAGTGTTTAAGGATACGCGCTACCTTATAGGCATCATTTGCGGCAATAGCACTCTTGAGTTCAAAATTGTTAAACTCCTTGCTAATACCTATATTTTTCTCTATAATTTCGGGGGTCACTTCAGTATTTTCAGGGACGATAAGGGCTAATTTATTCACCTCATTTTGTATCCTACTCAGGTCGGTACCTAAGAAATCTACTAACATTTGTATGGCTTTAGGCTGAATGCTGAGGTGTTTTTTCTTCAATACATCGGGTAACCAAGCGGCTACTTGGGGTTCATAAAGTTTTTTGCTTTCGAGTAGTACGCAATCTTTGTTCTTTTGTAAGGTTTTTAGCAGTTTTTTGCGTGCGTCTAACTTCTCGTATTTGTAACAGAATACCAAAACCGTTGTAGGGGTAGGGTTCTCTACATAAGGCACTAATTGGTCGATGGTCGCTCTGAGGTTTTGGGCTTCTTTAACGATAATCACTTGGCGGTCGCTCATCATCGGAAAACGGCGCGCATAATCAATAATCGTAGGCACCGTTACATCTTGACCATAAAGCACGATTTGGTCGAAACCCTTTTGGTCTTCTTGCAACACGTGCTCTTCGATGTAATCGGATACTATATCTATGAAATAAGGTTCTTCGCCCATCAAAAAGTAGATAGGAGCGATGATGCCTTTTTTTATGTTGCCTACAATGGTTTTTACTTCATTCATAGTGCAAAAATACAAAAAATATTCTACTTTTGCAGTATGGAAGTATTAAATTTCAAAAACTACCCTTTTCGCACTAAAGTAGCCGATGAGAAACTGTGGATATTTGATGTGATTCGTCGCAAATATGTAGTGTTACAGCCCGAAGAATGGGTACGCCAACACGTAGTGCATTTTCTCATTGAGGAGAAAGGTTACCCTAAATCACTTATCAATGTGGAGAAAAAACTCTCTATCAATGGGCTCACCAAGCGTTACGATGTGGTAGTATATACTAAAATAGGAACAGTGCTCTTAGCGGTAGAATGCAAAGCGCCGAATGTGCCTATTACCCAACATACTTTCGACCAAATTGCGCGCTACAACCTTACCTTAAACGCTCAATATCTAATGGTTACCAACGGCATTACACATTACTATTGCCAAATGGACTACCAGCACAATCAATATCATTTTTTAAAAGAACTCCCTCATTACAACGACCTCTCACAATGACTCTTGCCATCGTAATACTCAATTGGAACGGCAAAAAGCTGTTAGAACAATTCCTCCCGTCGGTAGTGCGTTACTCACCCGAAGGACAACTCTATATCGTAGACAATGCCTCTACCGATGATTCTCTTGATTTTGTGCGCACCCACTTCCCTGAAATACATATTGTAGAAAACCCCACCAACAGCGGTTATGCGGGAGGCTACAATCGCGCTTTACAACATATTAAAGCTGATGTGTATTGCCTGCTGAACTCGGATGTGTTAGTAACTGAAGGTTGGCTCTCCCCTATCCTGCGCACTTTTGAAGAGGAACGCATTGCAGTGGTACAGCCTAAAATTAAAGATGAAAAACGCCGTACGTATTTTGAATATGCCGGTGCAGCAGGTGGTTTTATCGACCGATATGGGTTCCCGTATTGCAGAGGAAGGGTATTTGAGACCATAGAAGAGGACAAAGGTCAGTATAACAAGCCTTCCCCCGTACCCATTTTTTGGGCATCGGGGGCGTGCTTTTTTATACGTGCAGAAGTATTCCACCAGTTAGGAGGTTTTGACGAAGATTTCTTTGCCCACCAAGAGGAAATAGATTTGTGCTGGCGAGTGCACCACCTCGGCAAACAAGTGGTGTATTGCGCCGAGAGTACTGTCTATCACGTAGGTGGAGCAACACTCACCACCACCAACCCTAAAAAAACCTACCTCAACTTCCGCAATAGTTTGTTTATGTTGCTGAAAAACCTACCCGCTAAAGGGCTCTATACTACAATTTTCTTACGTATGGTATTGGACGGCATTGCAGGAGTGCGTTTCCTTTTACAAGGCAAGCCGCGTTTTACGTGGGAAGTAATAAGAGCGCATTTTCATTTTTATAAACGATTTTTCTTCTTTAAAAAGAAACGACCTTCAAAGCTCATTACCAATTATTACCAAGTGAAATCAATAGTGTGGGAACACTTTGTATTAGGTAAGAAGTAACAGGTAAGAGGCTTTTAGGGTGTTATTCCTAATTTCTGTAGCTTTTTGGCTAAGTAAAAACCGCTTATCAGAGCTGGGAAAAAGGTGAAACAAGTATAAGTAACTAATATTCTTGTTTCATTAATATAGGGAGGGCTAATTATATAAATTAGAACTAAAGGCGGAAGTGCCCAAACAATAATTGTAATAAACCAGCCTATTTTGAAATTTGTACTTTTAGTATAATGTGTAAAAGGAATGAATAGTGCTAAAATTGCTCCCAAAACGGTATATATACCTGCTATTGAAACAACCACAGAAAATGAATACAATGACCCTGAATAATAAACTCCCATTATGATCATTAATATAATAGCTCCTATCCAAAAAGAGGAAACAATGTAAAGAATTGCCCTTATTCTTGGGTTAAGCTGATTTATTGGAGGGATTGCCTCTTCTTTTTTAGCAATTCTGTGTAGCATCACTCCTAATAATATCCCTATAATGATATTTAAACCTAAGTAACCTAAATGATTTTGAATATTAAACTCATCATAAATACGCCAAAAATTATAAATGTTTATAATTGGCAATATGAGTAAACACAATAATGCTATAGCAATGATTCCGCCTTTAGAAAGTTTTTCAAAGGGTACAAATTGCCCTACACTATAGCTTATCACAAAACTTTTAAGTAAAAAAATACTATTTTCTTCCCATCGCATTAAAAAAAATGAGGTTTCATAGTATAATGTATAATACAAATCCAACAGTAATTTGGATGCTATAAGAGCGACAAAAATGTACCATACGGTTGTTTTAGGAATCAGTGTTTTCATTGGATATCAGTTTATTTTAATTGCATAAATTCTGAGATAAAGGCTGGCAGCTGAGTGTTGGGGAGTTTAGGGCTATCGTCCCAATAGCTGAGCACACAAGCGATATGATATCCGCGCACAGTAGTAGCAATATAGTAAACAATGAGTTTTTTATCAATGTCCTGAGATTTCTGGTAGTGCAATAGGTAAGTAATCTCTCTTGCTTTTGTAGGATTCCCTTCAAAAATTAGTTCAATTTCGCGATCTCCTACACGATTAAAAGTAGCATCTTTTTCAGGGATTTCCATTGCATCCAATACTTCTCCAGATTTTGCTTGCAAAAAAACAGACTCTTGAGCCTCTGCTAAAGTGCGGTACAAACTCCAATTCATTTCGCCCTTAGTAGGACAGCGCACAAGACCCAAATCTCCCCAAAAGCATTCGTCATCCAAAGTTATTTTTCTACCTAAAAAATCGAATTCTTTTCCGCCTAAAGCGTTTTTTTCGAGGTCTTTTTGGTATTTACCACTCATTACGGCTTTTAGCATCTCTTCATCTATTGCATTGCTTTTTGCAGCAGTGGTTGATTTTAAAAGCACCATTCTAATGGGTTTTTGGAGTTGTTTTTTGTCGTAGATGAAATAACAAATATTGTTATTCCAAAGCCCATCCTTTACCTTTTCGTGGGTGCTCACATAATAGTGAGATATATTCAGTTTTGGGTTTATTTTAGGAATGCTGTCGGTAAAACCTTTGTCGTGAGCAAATCCTCGAATGAATTTTGGCAAATTCTTAGTAATTACGCCATCTACCTCTACGTCGGTATATCTGAGTTGGTATTTTCCAGCTCCATAAGTAGCGACATTATCTAATTTCTGATAATAGAGTCGGCTTTCGATGTTTGTGTTTTGTGCGGTTGCTGTACCTATAAAGGACAATAGAGCAAATAAAAAAGTAAAGTTTTTCATATAAATATAATAATTAATTTGTTCAATATAAAAACGAAGATACATTATTTCAATATTTTTCTAATGTAATTGGCTTCGTGTATGTTTTGAGTAAGCGCTTCGGCTTGTTCAGTTTCAATAAGAATCTTAAAGGCTTCTAAGTTTTTAATATACTCATTCAGCGCTTTAAGTACATTGTTTTTGTTTTCCAAAAAGATAGGACACCACATTTGGGCATCGCTCTTTGCCAAACGCACGGTAGAGGCAAAACCGGTACTCGCCAAATCAAATATTTGAGCTTCGTCCTTTTCAATTTCTAAAACGGTCTTCCCCAGCATAAAGGAGCTTACGTGCGAAAGGTGCGACACGTAGGCGGTATGGAGGTCGTGATCGGCGGGTTGCATCATTTTCACGCGCATATTCAATGCTTTTACAATGCTTAAAGCGCGGTCTAACAATCGCCAATTACTTTTTTCTACTTCGCAGAGCGCCATTACCTTGCCGTCGAAAAGGTCGTAGAGCGCTGCCTCAGGTCCTGAATGCTCTGTACCTGCCATAGGGTGTGCCGCGACAAAATTTTGACGATGAGGATGAGTGGCTACTGCTTCACAAATATGCGATTTCACCGAACCTGCATCCATTACAAGGGTTTGTTCACCTATTTTATCGAGCACTTGTAGCAATACTTTGTGAATGTGATTCACGGGTACAGCTATGAGTACGAGGTCGGTATCGGTGAGGTGATTGTAATCGGTGTTTTCATCGATAATGCCTAAATCTAAGGCTTTTTGTATATGAGCGGGGTTGAGGTCGATGCCTGCAATGGTGTACCCCAAACGTTTTTTCAATTCTAAGGCAAAGGAGCCCCCAATGAGCCCTAAACCTATAATAACAGCTTTTTTCAAAAGTGAATAGTTTAAAGTGAATAGTTAAAAATGAGTGCGTTACAAATCGTATTCGTAGTATGAGACGTTGCGAGTATCAAATAGGGCATAAGGATTTAGGAGGGGTTGTGCCAGATGTCGCACATTCCAAAAAGTAGCCGAGTCTATTTTCTGAGAGTTAGTGAGTTGATAAATGAGTTGGCTCAAAGAGGGAAAAATTGGTTTTTCGAGTTCTAATACCAAAAAGACATCAGTATTGATAAAATGTTCACGCCCAAGAGGTTTGCTTTTTAGGGCTGTATGTTGTTCTATAAAACTGTTATAGAGTTTTTTAGCTTCTTGTACATCTACGGTTTCGCCTGCTTCGGCTCTTTCCAAGAGGTTGAGAAGGTTTTCAAAAGCTTTGAGCATCTCTTGATAGTCGTAGAAAGTAGTAGCTTGTGTATTGTCTTCCATCAAATGGTCACCAGCAGCGATGATGCTGTTTTGCAAGAGTGCATTTAGCCGTGATTGCATCGTAAGAAGGTGGTTAGCACGCCTTTCAAAGTTGCCTATTTTTTGTTCAACAAAGCTACCTTGCAGAGGTTTATTGAAATCAGCAATAATACTCTCGCGCGCTTCCATTATAGCAATTACATTGGCTCTTAGTGCTTTATATGCGTTCTCTACATCGCGCTTTTCAAAACCTAATATATTAGGCACTCCTTGTGAAAGATTGTCTTTTTTGAGATTTTTCAGAAGAGTATTTTTAGTAGAAAGTTCAGGGGGTGTTTTGCCTTTTTTCACTGCTTCTAAAGCACTGTTAATTTCTCGCAACTTATCAGGAGCAGCTGCCTCATTATAGCAAGCTGCCACTAAAGTATTGCAAAAATTATAAAAATTGATAATTGCAAGATCTTCATTTTCTTCGCTTATATATACTTCTTCATCTTCCATTTCTTGATTGTAAAGAGCACTATTATCACTATCATCAGCAGTAAAAAAAGAATCTAAATCCCAATCAGGAAGTGAGAAAGTAGGGTTGTTGCCTTCTATAAGAACATAAGCCGTGAAAGTAACGCCCAAGGCTATAAGGATATTTCGGAGTGTTTTCATAGTTAAAAATGAAAAATGAAAGCACAAAAGTAAAAAATAATTTGCAAAATTCCAAATTACCAAATTTGCTCATTTGCCAATCATTTCATATCTTTGCCCTCATTATTAGGTTACTCGTAATTTATTGTTGCTATGAACCGCCGCAATCTCACTTTTATAATATGCCTCATCTTATCGGTTTTTATCTGGTCGTTAGTAAAACTTTCTAAAAATTTACTTAGGGAAGTATCTATCCCTGTGATAGTTATCAATCCTCCTACCAACGAGGTATTACTGCCTTCTGCCCCTAACTTCGTGAGAATTATAGTTGAAGGCAATGGCTTTTCTCTACTGAAATCCTACCGACAAAACCCTACCCTTACTGTAGATTTTACCGACCTACAAGAGGTAGGCGAACACTTTTATACACTTTCTAAAAACAGTAAAGACAAACTGAGCAATACTTATCTTGCAAACTTCAAAATACGCTCGGTAGTCTCCGATACACTACAACTGTATTTAGCGCCTAAACACACTAAAAAAATCCCCGTAGTGGTACATCTAAACGTGGAATACCCTAAAGAATACCAACTTACAGAATTAAGGCTCTCTCCTGATTCGGTAGTGGCTTCGGGTAGCCAAAAAGTAATAGACACACTCTCTCAGGTTGTTTTTCACTATCATAGCAAACGCCCTATAAAGGATAATTTTAGTGAGACTTACACCCTTAAAAGCACCCCTTTGGTACATTTCAACGCTCATAAAATAGCGATGCAGGCCTTTGTAGATAAGGTAAGCGAGCAAGAGTTGCGAGTACCTGTGAAAGTGATGGGCGTATCAAAAAACAGTCAAGTAAAAGTTTTTCCCGATGAGGTAAGCGTGCTCTGTACGGGGGAATTAAACCTACTTAAAACACTCACTCCTAACGATATAGAAGTAACTGCTGATATGTGCGAGGCTAACGCAGGGCATATTCCACTACAAATCAGCACTCATAAACGACGGATAAAGGTGGTACTAATGAACGAAACAACGGTTGATTTTCTCATACGCAAAGAATGATGGTAGTAGGACTTACAGGAGGTATTGGCAGTGGCAAGAGCACGATAGCCAAAGCATTTGCTGCCTTAGGTATCGCGGTATTCAATTCAGATGAACAAGCTAAAGCACTCATCGCTAACAATGCGCAGGTAAAGAAACACATTATCGCTGCTTTTGGTGAGGAGGCTTACCAAAATGGAGAATATAACCGCGCTTATATCGCCCAAATTGTGTTTAACAATTCTGAGAAATTGGCGATACTCAACGGCATTGTACATCCTGCTCTTGCAAAATATTTTAATCAGTGGGCAAAGAAGCAAACTTCACCTTATGTACTGAAAGAAGCCGCTATCCTCTTTGAAAGTGGAAGCTACAAGGATTGTGATTATATCATTACGGTTACAGCACCTGAGGAGGTGCGCATTGCCCGCGTAATGGCGCGCGATCATTGCACCGAAGCCCAAGTGCACGCGCGTATGGCACAACAATGGAGTGATGCCCAACGCATTGCCCTCTCGGATGCGGTGATTGAGAACGTTGATTTAGAAAGTGCCAAAGAACAAGTAAAGAGAATTAATTACGAGTTACGAGTTACGAATGACGAGTTACGAATGACGAAAGCATTTGTTAATTGTTAATTGTTAATTGAAAAAGATTATCATTATATCAACCCTTATTATTGCCTTTTTGGGCTTTACTTACGCTCTTTACGCCTTTCTGATGCAGATAGGGGTAGACGAGGGTTATGAACCTATACAACCTATTCACTTCTCTCATAAAATTCACGCAGGTGATAACCAAATCGATTGTAAATATTGCCACTCAGGAGCGCGGACTTCGGCAGTAGCAGGCGTGCCCTCACTGAATGTGTGTATGGGCTGCCACAACACCATCTCGGAATATGAGGGGGAAGAGGATCTCGCTAATGGTTACACCAAAGAATTTTACACCAAAGAAATCAAAAAATTATACGAAGCAGTGGGCTGGGACGAACAGAAATTTCGATATATAGGCACTCCTAAAGGGGTGCAGTGGGTGCGCATTCACAAACTCCCCGACTTTACTTATTTCAATCACAGTCAGCACGTAACAGTGGGTGGATTGGAATGTCAGAAATGTCACGGCGAAGTACAACAAATGGAGGTGGTACACCAGCATGCTCCGCTTACAATGGGGTGGTGTATAGAGTGCCACCGCCAAATGCCTATAAATGCTAACAACCCTTATTATCAGCACTATGAAGAAGTGCATAAAGCTTTGGCTAAAAAGCTAAATGTTAGCAAACTAACAGTTGCCGAAATGGGAGGCTTAGAATGTGCTAAATGCCACTATTGATAATTACGAATGACGAGTTACGAATGACGAGTTACAAATTACGAGCTACGAATGACGAATGAGAATATACATAATATATCAACATCACGGCGGGATTTCCTAAAATTCTTAGGTTTTTCTACAGCGGCGGTTGCCTTAGCAGGTTGCGAAGGGGCGGTACACAAAACGATTCCGTATGTGATACAGCCCGAAAGTATTGTAGCAGGTGAAGCCAATTACTACGCTACTTGTATCGCCGATGGTTTTGACTTTGCCAGCGTACTGGTGAAAACTCGCGAAGGGCGACCCATTGCTGTATTGCGCAACCCTGAAGCCAAAGCAGGAGGGGCAGTGAATGCAAGGATATTGGCATCGGTATTGAGTTTGTATGACGAAAATAGGAAACCTCGCACCATTGCAGGGGATGGCTTTTGGCAGAAAATTAAGACCGATACCCTTTCTGCCTTAGAGAAAGCAAAAGCTGAAGGCAAGCAAATTGTGATGCTCAGTCAAACACTCGCAAGTCCGTCGAGTTATGCTCTTGTAGAACTATTAAAAGAAAAATACCCTACCTTTAAGCTCGTTGAATACGATACCATATCAGAAGATGCTATTCTCACCGCTTTTGAATGGCGCTATGGATTGCGTGCAATGCCCGATTACGATTTCAGCAAGGCAAAGCTCATCGTTTCATTTGATGCCGATTTCTTGGGCGATTGGAATGGCGGGGGCTATGAAGCAGGCTATGCGCAAGGGCGTATTCCCAGCAAAGCAAACGGAATGTCGCGCCATATTCAGTTAGAAGCCAACCTCAGCCTTACAGGCGCTAATGCCGATGAGCGTATCGCACTCACTCCTGACCAAGTGAAAAAAGCATTAGCTTACTGTTTCCAATACCTAAAAGGTTTTGAGGAGAATGAGCAATTTCATTTCCCAACCTCTATTATAGAAAAAGAGGAGAATAAAGTTACTATTGAAGACAAAATAAAGAAAATAGCTTCCGAACTCAAAAAAGCGGGTAGCAAAGCCTTAGTAGTAACAGGTATTGATAGCGTTGAAGCTCAATTAATCGCTTTTGCTATCAATGAACATCTCCAAAGTGAAGCTTTCTCGCCTCAAACTCCCGTGCTTACCCGTAAAGGTAATGTTAAAGCTCTACAACAGCTACTCACCGATATGAACGAAGGTAAGGTAGGTGCTCTCTTTATCAACAATCTCAACCTCTTATACTGTTTGCCTAACGCCGAAGTGTTTGCTACAGGCTTGAAGAAAGTACCTTTTTCGGTATCCTTTGCGATGCGCGCTGATGAAACTGCCCAGCAAACGACCCTTTGGGCACCTCAACCTCATTATTTAGAGTCGTGGGGCGATGTAGAATTTAAATACGGGCACTACGGACTGATGCAGCCTTGTATACGTCCGCTTTTCAACACCAAACAATGGCAAGACTGTTTTTTGCAATGGATAGGACACAAGGAGAGTTATTACGATTTTATCAAAGCTCATTGGGAAGCCCATATTTTAAAGGGATTTTCTTGGGAACAAGCCCTACACGACGGCACATTTGTAAAAGAAGATATAAAATCTTTTGAGTTGCCAAAAGAAGAAAAAATCCCTTCACTGAGGAAACCGCCTATGACCCTCACACGAGAGGAAACTTTAAGGCTAATAGGCACAGTACTTCCCAGAGAATTAGTAGAAACATCTTTTGAACTCACCCTCTATACCAGCACTGCTTTGGGAGACGGACAGCAAGCTAACAATCCTTGGCTACAAGAGCTTCCCGACCCTATCCACCGCACTACGTGGGATAACTTCCTCACGATGCACCCCAGCGATGCCCAACGTCTAAGTATTGAGAATTGGCATACTGCTGATGGTGCTTTGGACGGGCATCAGGCGAAAATCAGTGGTAACGGCAAAAGTATCATCGCTCCCGTACTCATCACCCCTGCACAAGCACAAGGCAGTGTGGGGCTTGCCTTAGGTTATGGGCGTAAGGCAGGCATACAAGCCGAAATGCAAATAGGAGTGAATGCCTTTCCTCTTTATAAAGACCATTGTAAAAACCAAGGCGTACACATAGAAAAAGCAGACGGCACACACGAATTTGCCTGCTTGCAACTGCAAAATGAATTGGTAGGGCGTAAAAATATTCTTAAAGAAATCAGTTTAGATACTTTCTTAAACTCCTCTGCCGAAGTGTGGAATCCTCAACCCCCTAAAACAAAGAAAGACCCTACTACCCCACATTACTTTAAACTCTCTATCGACCTGAATGCTTGCACGGGTTGTGCGGCTTGTGTGATCGCTTGCCACGCCGAGAACAATGTGCCCGTAGTAGGCAAAGAAGAAGTGCGTCGCTCGCGCGATATGCACTGGTTGCGCATCGATCGTTATGAATCAAGAGAAAACGAACAAAGGTGCGTAGGCTTTCAGCCCGTGATGTGTCAGCATTGTAATAATGCCCCTTGTGAGACCGTTTGCCCTGTAATCGCTACCGCTCACGGACAGCAAGGACAAAACCAAATGGCTTACAACCGCTGTGTAGGTACGCGTTATTGCGCCAACAACTGCCCCTATAAAGTGCGTAGGTTCAACTGGTTTCAGTATAGTGAAAACAAGCAGTTCAACTACAATATGAACAGCAAAATAGGGCGTATGGTGCTCAACCCCGATGTAACGGTACGTTCGCGAGGGGTAATGGAAAAGTGTTCCCTCTGTATCCAGAACACCCAAGCGGTGATTCTAAAAGCCAAAAGAGAAGGTCGTGCGGTTGCCCCAGGAGAGTTCAACAATGTAGTAGCTTGTGCAGCTGCTTGTAATACAGGGGCTATGGTATTTGGCGATACTAACGAAGAAGGAAGCAAAATTGCCCAACTCAGTGCCAGCGAACGTATGTATCAGCTTTTAGCAGAGCTGGGAACAGACCCTAATGTGGTGTATCAAGTAAAAGTAGTGAATAGTGAAAAATGAAAAGTAAATGGTAAATAAATCCTATCATACCATCAGTGAAGATATAGCGCGCCCCATTGAAGGTCGTGCTTCGCGTGCGTGGTGGATTGCCTTTGGGATTACCCTCCTTGCGACCCTCTGGGGGGTATGGGCAATATGGGTAACCTTGCGCGACGGCATAGGCGCGTGGGGGCTCAACAAAAGCGTAGGCTGGGCGTGGGACATCACCAACTTTGTGTGGTGGATAGGTATCGGGCACGCGGGAACGCTCATCTCGGCGGTATTGTTGCTCTTTCGTCAACAGTGGCGGGTAGCTATCAATCGCTCAGCTGAAGCAATGACTATCTTTGCGGTGTTGCAAGCGAGTATCTTCCCGATATTGCATTTAGGTAGACCGTGGTTATTGCATTTCAACTTGCCTATTCCTAACCAATACGGCTCGTTGTGGGACAATTTCAACTCGCCTTTGCTATGGGATGTGTTTGCTATTGCTACCTATTTTTCTGTATCCTTAGTGTTTTGGTGGGTGGGCTTACTTCCCGATTTTGCTATGTTGCGCGACCGTGCTCTCAAGCCTTTTCAGAAGAAGATTTACAGCTTGCTGAGTTTTGGGTGGAGTGGTCGCGCCAAAGATTGGCAACGTATGGAAGAAACAATGTTGCTCTTGGCAGGTATTGCCACTCCGTTAGTCATTTCGGTGCATACTATTGTCTCTTTTGATTTTGCTACTTCGGTGGTCTCTGGTTGGCACACTACTATCTTCCCGCCCTACTTTGTAGCAGGAGCTATCTTTTCGGGTTTTGCAATGGTGAGTTTGCTACTGATTATCTTGCGCAAAGTATGTAAGTTAGAAGCTTATATCACCCTGAAACACATTGAGCTGATGAACATTGTAATGTTAGTTGCAGGTAGTATTGTAGCGGTTGCTTACCTCACCGAGTTTTTTATGGTAATGCGCTCTCACTCAGAATTTGAACAATACGTATTTCGCAATCGTGCTACAGGTGCTTACGCGTGGGCATTCTGGACGATGATTATTTGCAATGTAGTCCTCCCCCAATTGCTATGGTTCAAAAAGTTACGACGTAGTATCACTTTCTCTGTATGTGTTGCTTTGGTGGTATGTGTAGGGATGTGGTTCGAGCGCTTTGTGATTATCGTTACCTCACTACACCGCGGTTATCTGCCGTCGTCGTGGACGATGTTCAGTCCTACGTGGGTGGATATAGGGATATTTGTAGGCACTTTGGGATTTTTCTTTTTGTTGTTCTTATTATATGCAAGGAGTTTCCCAATGATTGCACAAGCAGAAGTGAAAGGGGGTAGGTCTCAGGTGTCAGGGAACAGATGTCAGGGGACAGGTGTTAGCAGGCAGGAGTCTCTTAACTCTTATCTCTTAACTCTTACCTCTCCTGAAGAGCTTTTAGATAAAATAAAAGAATTAAAATCAGAAGGCAGGGAAATTCAAGAAGTATATACGCCTTTCTATGTACACGGTTTAGACGAAGTCTTGGGGCTTAAGCGCACTCGCTTAGGAAAAGCTACTTTCCTATACGGACTCATAGGCTTGTTTTTCGGGTGTTGGCTCACCTATTTCACAATGATAAAAGACTGGCCTATGGATATTGGCGGAAAGCCTAATGCCACTTTCTGGCAAAATCTCCCCGCTTTTGTACCCGTAATATTCGAGTTGGTTGTATATTTTGCAGCGCATCTATTGGTGATTAGTTTCTTTATCAGAAGTAGGTTATATCCATTCAAAAAAGCTGAAAATCCTATAAAGAGAAGTAGTGATGATAAATTTGTAATTCAGGTAAGAGATAACAATTAACAATTAAGAAATAATAATTAACAAATAATGGGATATGTTGATATTCATATAATATATATATTTTGTCGCTACACTTTGACAAAGTTTAAGACTTTGTCAAAGTCCCTAATGTATGTATTGCTAACGTTATTGGTAGTTGGTTGTAGGAACAAACAAGAGCGCAATATTGAGTTTATGCCCGATATGTATGAGAGTCCTGCTTATAAAACTTATGAAGTCGCACCGCTCTCCCCTCCTGAGCACACTGTAAAAAGAGGTGAGTTGCCCTACCGCTACCCTAATACCATTGAGGGTTATGAGCAAGCCAAAGCACAATTGCACAACCCTTTAGCAACTGATACCCTACAGCAAACTCAAAACCTCACCAATGGCAAAGAACTTTACGGCATCTATTGCGCGCTCTGTCACGGTGAGAAAGGCGACGGCAAAGGAGTTTTAGTGCAAAGGGAGAAATTTTTTGGAGTGCCTAATTATAAAAATAGAGATTTTACGGAGGGAAGTATTTATCACGTAATTTACTACGGACGCAATGCTATGCCCGCTTTTGCTACTCAACTCAGTGAGAAAGAACGCTGGCAAGTAACAATGTACGTAGAACAGATAAGAGGTAACAAGTAACAGGTAAAGGTATGACACTATTCACTATTCACTATTCACTATTCACTTTGTTGTTTGTAGCGCTTACATCGGTAGGGGTATTGGTATTTTATGCTATCAATAAAGTCACACACGCTGAGTGGGCTATGAGTTTGTACCCTATAATGAAGCGTATCACAACACCTTTATGGTTAGTGTTATTAGTTTTGTTAGGGGTGTTGTATATAGTGCATCGCGAACCTTATTTTCTGTTGCGTGCTGTGGGCTATATGGCAGTATGGGTGGGGTATTGCCATACTTTAAAAAAGTTTAAGAGCTTAACGCCTCACGTACTATTCTTAGTTATTTTCTTTCTTACCGAAACTCCAATGGCGTGGGATTGGTTTTTGAGTCTTACTCCCGAATGGCATAGTACCCTCTTTGCGTGGCAATTGCTCAGCAGTTTTCTGCTTTCAGGCATTGCCCTCATTACCTTATTTAGCAAGCCAGAGCACTATCACGATTTAGGAAAATACCTCTTTGGATTCTCTATTTTTTGGGCGTATTTGTGGTTCTCACAATATATGCTGATATGGTACGCCAATATCCCTGAAGAAACTATTTATTACCAAACCCTTCTTAGCAAAGGCTATGGAGAGGCTATTGTAGCAATGCTCATTCTCAGTTTTGTACTACCTTTTCTCATCTTGCTTTCCTCACGAGCCAAACAAAAAAAGCTGCTCCTTTTTGGAACAGCTATTCTTATATTATTAGGGCAATACCTCAATTTCTATTTAATGGTAATGCCGTTTGTAAAATAATTTGTGACCACAAGGGGACTCGAACCTCTATCTTCAGAACCGGAATCTGACATTCTATCCATTGAACTATGCGGCCCTTCTTTAAAATGTATACTACTATGACAATAATTTCTTTACAATATCCGAAATCAATTTGCCGTCGGCTTTACCTGCTAATTGCTTAGTAGCTACGCCCATTACCTTGCCCATATCTTTAGGGCTTGTAGCACCTACTTGGGCGATAATGCCTTTCAACGCTTCTTCTACTTCGGCTTCACTAAGCTGGGCTGGCAAGAATTTTTCTATTACTGCCATTTGTGCCAATTCAGGTTCAGCTAAATCATTGCGACCTTGCTGGGTGTAGAGCGCGGCGCTATCTTTGCGCTGTTTTACTAATTTTTGCAAGAGTTTAAGCTCGTCGGCTTCTGATAGTTCTTCAGAGGCTCCTGCTTCGGTTCTGGCTAACAATATAGCCGATTTAATGGCTCTTAGCGATTCTAAAGCTACGGTATCTTTGGCTTTCATCGCTTCTTTGAGCGCTTCCATTACTTTAGTTTGTAAACTCATAATTCATTTAGTGTTTTGTGGGGCAAAAGTAAAGCAATATTTCTAATTTGCCAACACTTCTCCCCTATTTTTATTTCCAACGAAGGGTTTCCATTATGCGGCGCATATCTTTCTGCAAATAATTACTCGCTGGTTGTACCGAGTCGTAGTTAGGTTCTACATTAAAATAAATAGAGCCCGAAATGAAGTGTTTTACACTATCGGTGGCGTAAAACTGTGATTGTGAAGCTGCATTGCCATACACTTGATAGAACATACCGTACACTTTGGTCGTATCGTTCACAAAAGTGGTTGCGGCAATATTATCGGCTTTTACGGTGTGCTTGTACGTAAAGTTTTGTGCATCGGTGAGGAGTTTGCGTATATTGCCATCTACATTTTTGTAAGTGAGGTAAATCGTTGCTTTCATTGTGGGATAATTGATATTCACATCACAAGAGTTGGCTTTGTGTTCTATAGCCGAAAAAGTGTTTGCCTCAAAAGTAAACGGACAGTTAGGCAAGTTGGTAACTCTGCTATAAGCTGCTTGAGGGTAATCTAAGCGGAGTCCACCTTTAGGTTTGGGCAACACATCGTTGGCACAAGCGGCTATCGCCAATGCCCCTATAAGGATTAAAATACTGTAAATAAGTGTTTTCATTAGATTCAATAGCAAAAAACCTCAGCGCAACTGCTAAGGTTTTCTAGTAATTTTAAAATTTATATAATGAGAAACTATTTAGCTTCTGCATTTTCGGCTTTGTGCTCGCCGTCTTTTTTGCAGCAAGATTTCTTTTTACCATCTTTGCTGCACTCTTTTTTATCGGCTTCTTTACCGTCTTTTTTGCAGCAAGATTTTTTCTTACCGTCTTTGCTACATTCTTTTTTCTCGCCGTCTTTATCACAAGACTTTTTCACTTTCACGCCACCGTTACCATCTTGGTCTACGATAAGAGATTTAGCTACTTTATTGAGATTAAGGGTCATAGCCCCTGCGTTTGTACTGAACGCGAACATAGCGAATGCTACAAGCATTAATTTAAAAGTGTTTTTCATACAAAAATATTTATTTAGTTATTAATTTTCTTTTTTTTAATGTTAAGAGCGGGTGGTAAAACCTATTCCTGCCACAGCAATTTTCACTCCTTCGATAGTGGATAACTGCTCGCAACAATGGGAGAGGGTAGCCCCCGTGGTGATAAGGTCGTCGATGAGTAATATCTGTTTGTTTATCAGTCTTTCAGGCTGTTGTAATACAAATATATGTTCGCTTTCTTCTAAGCGTCGCCATGATATTTTTTTAGTTTGAGTAGTATTAGCGCTCACCTTTAGCAATACATCATCCATATAACTCACACCTAACACTTTAGCCACTGTTTTAGCTAATAAAGCCACTTGGTTATAGCCTCTTTTCTTTAGTTTATCGCGGTGTAGAGGCACAGGTATTACCACTTCTACTGACTGATAGAGAGGTGATTGTGAGAGACGGGTACCCAACCAATTGCCGAGCCACTCTCCTATTTGTTCTTCACCTCTGTACTTGAGGTGATGTATCAAATCTTGTGCCACACTGCCTTTCTGAAAATAAAATAATGTGGTTGCGGCTGTAATATCATTTTGTAGTGAAAGCAATTGCATTACCTCGTTATCTGCTTGTAAGTGAAAATGAGTCTCTTCCAAATCTCTGCTGCAATCTCGACACAAAAAGTGTTCTTCTTCTTTCAACATTTTGCCACAAGACCTACAATAATGAGGGGTAAAAACTGATAATAAATCTGATAGTATCATAGTTTTAGTTGTTAGGTTTAATGATTTGTTATTAGTGATTGGCTACCTAAAAAACACAATTACAACAACTTTTTCGGCAAAGATACTCCTTTTTCCAAAAAATAATAGTACTTTTGTCCAATTATTTTTAAACTGAAACGAAACTTAATCTATTTTAATAACTGAAAATCAATTGAATATATGGCAAATACAGACGATCAATTCAAAAAAGTTGTTGCTCACGCCAAAGAATATGGCTTTATTTTCCCATCCAGTGAAATCTACGACGGACTCGGTGCTGTGTACGATTATGGGCAAAATGGCGTTGAACTAAAAAAGAATATCCGCGAATATTGGTGGCGCGCAATGGTGCAAATGAACGAGAATATTGTGGGTATCGATGCTGCTATCTTTATGCACCCTACTACGTGGAAGGCTTCTGGACACGTGGATGCTTTCAACGACCCACTTATCGATAACAAAGACTCTAAAAAACGCTACCGCGCCGATGTGCTCGTAGAAGATTATGTAGCCAAACTCGACGATAAAATTGAAAAAGAAATCGCTAAAGCTCAAAAACGTTTTGGTGATGCTTTTGACCGCGAACAGTTTGTAACTACCAATCCTCGTGTGTTAGAATACAAACAACGCGGTGAAGAAATATTACACCGCTTGGGTAAATCGCTTGAGAAAGAAGACCTCGCCGATGTAAAAGCCCTTATCGAAGAACTCGAAATTGCCGACCCCGAAACAGGTTCTCGCAACTGGACAGATGTAAAACAGTTCAACCTAATGTTCGGCACCAAAATAGGCGCCTCTGCCGATGCCTCTATGGATTTATACTTGCGTCCCGAAACCGCTCAAGGTATTTTCGTTAACTTCCTAAACGTGCAAAAATCCGGACGTATGAAAATTCCTTTTGGTATCGCTCAAACGGGTAAAGCCTTCCGCAACGAGATTGTGGCACGTCAGTTTATCTTCCGTATGCGCGAGTTCGAACAAATGGAAATGCAATTCTTCATCAAACCAGGTACCCAACAACAATGGTATGAGTATTGGAAAGAAACGCGCCTCAAATGGCACTTATCTTTGGGAATGGGTGAAGAAAACTATCGTTACCATCCACACGAAAAGCTCGCCCACTACGCCGATGCTGCTTGCGACATTGAATTCCGTTTCCCTTTTGGTTTCAAAGAATTAGAAGGTATCCACTCTCGTACTAATTTCGACCTCGGTAACCACGAAAAGTATTCAGGTAAAAAAATGCAATACTTTGACCCTGAAGAAAAAGTGAGCTATACTCCTTATGTACTCGAAACTTCTATCGGGCTCGACCGTATGTTCCTTGCGGTATTCTCTAACTCATTGCAAGAAGAAGCGTTAGAAGGAGGAGATACTCGCACCGTATTGCGCTTGCCTTTTGTGTTGGCTCCTACCAAAGTAGCCGTATTGCCATTGCTCAAAAAAGACGGACTTCCAGAAGTTGCCGAACAAATCGTGAACGAGTTAAAATACGATTTCAATGTAGCTTACGACGAAAAAGATGCAGTAGGTCGCCGTTATCGCCGTCAAGATGCGGTAGGGACACCTTTCTGCGTAACCGTTGATCACCAAACTTTGGAAGACAACACCGTTACCTTACGCCACCGCGACACTATGGAGCAAGTGCGCATTGCCATTCCCGAATTGCGCGCTGCTATTGCCAAAGAAGTGGATATGCGCAATTGGCTTCACAAATTAGATACGAAGTAAGAGATAAGAGGTAAGAAAATGACTGAAACTCCAACAATCAAACGTCCCGTGCCCATAGACGAAGAAGTGTTGTGGGATAAAACCACTACCCTGATGAGTCGTACCAACAGGCACGGACATATAATGGAAACCAACAAGGCATTTCAGGAAGTATCAGGCTATACTGAGGCTGAGTTATACGACCAGCCTCATAGCCTTATTCGCCACCCCGATATGCCCAAAGTAGTTTTCAAAATACTGTGGGAAAACCTCAAAGGGCATAATAATTTCCACGCTATCATCAAGAACCTCTCTAAAAGCGGGCGCTATTATTGGGTGATTACTAATTTTGAAATAGTACGCGATGAACACGATGAGATTACTGCTTTTGTATCACACCGCAAAGCATTGCCTCAAGCACTCATCAGCGAGCATATAGCCCCTTTGTACGAACGTCTTTTAAAGATAGAAAAAGCCAATGGTTTGGAAGTAAGCGAACGCTATTTCAACGGCTTTTTAGAAGACCGTAAAACTACCTACGATGCTTTCATTCGCCAATTACTCAAAGAAAACGCCGAAGAAATCAAAGCCTTCTATAACAACAAAAACACCGATAGCTTTTTAACAGAACTCATTCGATGAAATACTTTTTACTATCCTTTCTCCTTTTCTCCCTATATCCTGTTACAGCACAGGAAAACGACTCTATTCCACAAACTACATTGGATAGCATTGCAAAGCATTTGCAAGGCTCACACCCATCGGATGTAGATTTATCAGGCAAACAATATAAAATCAATGATAATCTAACCTATGTATACCAAAAACCGCGTTTTGTAGATATCTTCAACAAAATACCACGCAACATAGGAAAATCGGCGGTCGAGATGGTGTCTAAACCGAATTATCCTTACGGATTGGCAGCTATTGGTGCTACTGCTGCACTTATACCCGCTGACCCTTGGCTCATTAGAGAGAGTAGAAATTTGGGAGAGAATTTAGGACTAAATGAAGCACATACCTATAAGAAGTTAGGTTTTTTGAAGATTATTCCCGCCGATGTAAACTCAGCAATGTACTTTATTGGCAATGGTACGACTTTTATCATTATCAGTGGGGGGATGGCTACTTATGGTCTTATCACAGGTGATTATCGCGCTAAAAGTACTGCTATGCAGATATTAGAAAGCATTATCGTATCGGGGGCATTTGTACAACCCATCAAGCGACTTACAGGGCGCGAGAGTCCGTTTATAACCGCAGGCGACGGGCGTTGGCACAGTCAATGGACGTTTGCTCCCAGCTTTAAAGCTTACCAAGAGGATACCCCTATGTATGACGCTATGCCCTCTGGACACCTCACTACTGCAATGTCGGCACTCACAGTGATTGCCGAAAACTACCCCGACTACAAATGGATAAAGCCCGTAGGTTACACAGCTTTAGGTTTGATGTGCTACGAGATGATGCAAAGTAAAGTACATTGGGCTTCCGATTACCCTATTGCCCTATTTGTGGGCTATATTACCGGTAAGACGATTGCTAACAGACGCATTACTAAAGTAAAAACAGAAGAAGTGAATGCTCTCAACCCTAAAAAATATCATTGGGAATTTAGCACTTCCAATACTTGGGACGGCTATCAGTTAGTAGGGGTAAATATTAGATTTAGATAAGAGGTAAGAGATAAGAAAAAAGCTGTTCAGCGGGTGCTGAACAGCTTTTTTTGTTATTAGCCTCTTAGTTGTTTTTCTAAAGCGATGGCTTTAGGGAAAAGGATATTGTTTTCGAGGTGGATATGGCGGTTTAAATCGGCTTCAAACTCTTGGAGCATTTGATAGGTTACTTTGTAAGTATTACAAGCGTCGGCGGGAGGTGTATAGTTATCGGTAAGTTTTACGATTTCTTCAAAACGATCACCTTCAACGCTGTGTTCTTGCATCATCATTGCTACAGGGTTCTCTACTGTACCGAAAGGTATTTCGCCAAGAGGCTCACCTGATTGTTGTTTTTTCACGAGATTTTCGATGTAAGGAAAAAGTACGTTTTCTTCTTTTACAAAGTGAGATGCAAGGTCTTGTGCACTCTCATTGAAAATACGATTGATCTCAAAAAGTTCGGGGTGGCGCTCACCGTGTACACGACATAGTTTGTCTAAGAACTGCAAGAGCATAGGGGTTTTGTCACGCACGTATTGGTGGTGGATGCGCACGATGTAGTTAGCTAAAAGGTCGAGAGGCCAATCGCGTACATCTACTTCGTTGCTATTGCCTTTAGGAAGAGCTTCTAATTCGTTGATAAGGGCTTGCTTATCTATATTTTTTTTGTCGCAAGCCTCTTCTATGGAGCGACCTCCTTTGCAGCAAAAGTCGATACCGTGTTTTTTAAATATAGCGGCAGTGCGGAAATCGTCGGCAACGATTTCGCCAATGGTTTTGTTTGTTGATATACTCATAGTGAATTAAATTTTAGGGTGCAAAGATACGAAAAGTATTTGGATAATAAAAGTGCTTAAAATCTTTTTTATTGTATTATCCTATAAAGTGCTAAAAATAAGAAGTGAAAAAGTATGAAAGACACTTTTTAACAGTATTCAATTTTTGGCATTGTTTTAACATTATCTTTAGATATTTTGTAAAGGAAAAAGAATTTTATTGTATAAAAATCAATGATAGCGAGTTTTTAATATATTTTCCGTAGTTAAAAATCATTATTTTTAATAATCCTTTTAAATATTTTTAAATATTTTTTAAGAAAAAGTTTGGTAGTTCATAATTTTATTGTACCTTTGTGCCGTCAAGAAAAGGAAATGAAAGAAATAGTGACTTTTTCATAGCCATAGAAACCAAAATACAATTGTGTGTAAAAAGATAAAGCGTAAAACAAAAAGTTTTTTTCATAATTTTTATTTTTAAGTTTTCTTTTTTATTATTAAATTCAAAAAGGCTGCCTAAGAGATTGGGCGGCCTTTTTTTATAAGTAAGAGATAAGAAGTAAGAGGTAAACAAAAAAGCTGCCTTTTTCGGGCAGCTTTTTTGTTTTGTTATGATTTACTTTATCATTAACGATAAAGGGTGAAGTTACCGTTGAAAATACGGGTATCAAACTCGTCGGTGAGTTCGACGATGTACCAGTAGTCGCCAGTAGGCATATCTCTACCTTCATACTTACCATCCCAAGCTTCACCAGCTCTCAACACTTTGAGTCGGCGACCGAAACGGTCGAAGATAGTAGCGCGTAGGAAAGGATATTTCTCAACGTGCATAGGAGCCCAAGTGTCGTAAACACCGTCGCCGTTAGGCGTAAAGAAGTTAGGTATCATCACATCGAAATATTCTTCGTATATAGTATCAGAGGCTATACATCCTGAAGCATCGATTACTTGTACTTCTACTTTCTTCTTAGTTTTTCCACTTATTGGGTCTACATAATCAGGATCGGTGATTTTGAGTTCGTATACATTATTTGTATCGTAATCTTGACCGTTGAATACGTAACGATATGGTTTAACTCCATCTTTACCTTCTACTTGCAAGGTATTCACTACTGTAGTAGGGGTTCTTGTAAGTTTAAGTTTTTCAACTTTTTTCACCTCAAATGCATTTGCGAGTGTAATGCTACAAGTTTTTGAGGTTTGGGTGATAGAGTGTATATTGGTATAGATAAGCTCTATGGTTTGAGTTTGGATATTGGTATTCAAATCTGGAGGGGAGATATACCATACATTCACTCCGTTACCTCTTTCTACAAAGTTTTTAGGAGTTCCAGTTCCGTTGAGTCTATATGTTACTTTATTCACATCAACTTGGTCTTTGAAACGCACTTGTAACTGAGTATAAGGGTTATTGTTTTTACAAGAACTAATCACTTCGAGGTCTACATTAAGGTCTGGTGCTGAATCTACGGTAAACTCGAATGTAGGTGACATTGTACAACCACCATTAGGGCTACTATCGGTTACTTCTATTCTCCATTCACCTGCTCCAAGTCCAGTATCACGGAAAGGAATTGTAGTAGGAGTTACGCTTGTTAATAGGAGATGAGGACTATTAGTGTATTTATTCAATACTTTTATAGTGTAAGGAGGGCGACCGCCTTCTACTGTAAAGTCAATAGCCGCATCAGCACCGCCATAGCATACTTGCAATTCGGAGGTAGCAGAAACAATCGATACTTTTATAGGTTTAGGTTCTATCACCTCTAATTGTGATTTTATAAGGCTACAGCCCCAAGTATCCATAATTTCATAAGTATAGAAACCTGGTGATAGTCTATCGAATTTAGGTTCATTGCGTTGTGGACCTAATATTTCTCCTGTTCCTTCATTTAGGAGTGTATAGTAGAAATTACCAGATCCACCTGTTACAGTACCAGATACGGTGATAACACCATCGACACTGCCTACACAAGTAGGATGTTGGGTAACAGTAACTACTGCTGCAATAGGATCGGGGTCTAACAAGGTTACACTGGTAGTACCTGAAGCTACGTTACAACCCCAAGCATCGGTGATGGTGATGTTGTAAGTAAGCGATCCGCCAGGGGTACCTGTAGCACCTAACTCTTTGAACAATACGCTATCGCCATCTAAGGTAATGTTTTTCTGTTTAGTGATAGCACCACCTTGTATATTTACTGTATAAGGAGCCCAACCACCTGATACGGTAACGAGTATTTCGCCACGGTTGTTATCGCAGGTTACACTTCGTGTTTCTTTAGCGAACACGGTAATAGGTTCGGCAGCTTCTACGAGTTCAAAGGTAGCTACAGCGCTACAACCTGTAATTGGAGAGGTTGCTTCTACTTTGTAGTGACCTGCTGGTAATCCTGTGTGAACTTTAGTACCTGATGGTGAGAATGGTCCTGTGATAGGTGTTCCTGTAGGTAATGGAGTTATCACATAGTTGAAACCATTTGCCACTTGATCACCATCGGAAAGACGGGTATCGGTGAGTTCTAAGGTGATTTCACCTCCAGTACCGCCTTTACAAGTGATACGTTTAGGATTTTTAGCTTCGAGCAATAGGGTGTTAGGTTCTAACACGCTATAGTTAGCTGTAATCTCACAATTAGTAACCATATTTTTTGCTTTAATGATATAGTTACCAGGGTCGGCGATTGTAGCAGACCAAGTGAGAGAGTTGAGTATTACTGGCGAACCAACAGTTCCTGGCCAACCTACTTTAATAATGCTATACTCAATAGGTTCATTGCTGTATACAGTAGTAGTGCTTACTGTTATACTTAACACTTCGTTTTGAACACAAGTTTTAGTTTGTGTTTGGTTTGCTATCAAGCTACTCATTATCAGGGTAGGTGAAATAGTTTCTACAGTAGTAGAAGCTGAACAACCATTGGTATCGAATACTTCGGCATAATAACTAGTTGCGGCAGTGAGATAATTAGGCAAAGTATAAGTATATTTAGTTACGCCATCTTCAATTTGTTGCTGGTTGACTAAAGTTCCTGAAGCGGTTTTAAATTCTACTCGAGTATACTTACCGGTACCTCCTGAAACTCCAGTGATATCAAAGTGGAGTTTAGGATTAGCACTTTCGCCTGTGAGATAACCTTCATCATCTAATATACATTGGTACTCTTCTTTAGTGAGAGCGCCTGTTGTAACAGTTACTACATCGGGAGAGGTTACATTTACAGTGATGGTAGCTGTACAACTATATACTGATTGAGCAGAGATATAGTAGTCAATTCCACCGGTGATCTTAGGCCCTGAAGGGACTCCTATAAATGTAATGTAGTTCACATTGGTAATGCTTGTTACACCTGCTGGTGTGAGACCTGTAGTTTTATCTACAATTTTAAATGTATAAGGAGCAATACCCACAGGAGTAGCTTTCACACGGATTGTTGCTGTTTCGTTAGCACAAGTAGGTGTTGAAACTGAGAGTATTTCGAGTTGAGGTACTTCTGGTGCTACTACGTTGAAATCCATTATTTTTGCACATTCGGCTGAAGTACCAAAAGTGGTGGCATCGTATACGTGGATGCGATAAGCTCCAATACCATAGCCGGTAGGTACACTGTAAGAGTTACCTGGTACTGCAGTGCCAGGAGGCACTATAGTTACGGCACGTTCGTTAGGAGCACCCTTATCAACGATTCTATACAATCCTATTTTATAAGAACCTGAACCTCCAGTAATATTTGTTACACTGATGGTAGTAGTAGCTGAGCCGCCGCAATACATAGGTGTATGAGAAGCATCGTATTTAATCATCTCGTTCACTCTGAAAGTAGTGCTGGTTTCGCAACCATTGGCATCGCGGAACGAAATAGTGTAAGGTGATGCGTTAGGTGCTAAGCGTATAGGCAAAGTAGTTTGGGTAGCTACAGTGATATTTTGCCAGTTTGTAATACCATCAATTTTGTATTGGTTTTGGCCTACCCCTATAGTAGAGAACACTACATTTATAGGGTAATCGGCATTGTCGCTACAAGCGTCGAGTACTGTTACTGATGCAATAGAAGGTTGAGGATCCATTCCTACTACTACTGTAGTATTAGTGAGACAGCCATTGGCATCTTTTATAAATATTTGCCAATTACCTGAAGGTACATCTTTAGCGACACGATCAATAGAGTTTGCGAGTGCATTATCTAAAGCATTACCTATAGGGGCTGGAGTAGCCAAATTGTGATAGTAGTACTGGTAAGGGGCTGTTCCACCTGCAGCTTCTACTGCTATTCTACCCAAACCTACATTAGCAGGCTGTTTGCAGTTTGCTAACTTGGTTACTGTGGCTGTAGCAGTGAGCAATGAGGTAGATTTACCTATAGTAAACTCTTTGCTACCCATAGTACAGTTATTACCATCGGTAAAGAGTATAAAGTAACGACCTGCAGGAACTCCTGTAATTGTAACATCAGTTTCTGTACCTGACACTGGGATATTTCCACCTACAGGGCCTATAGTAGGATTTAAAAGTCCTGGAATGAGAGATGGTATATAGCGATAAACTCTATAGGTCAAGAGAGTTGTTCCTGCACTCCAGTTTTTCAAGTTTACAAATACTTTACCATCATTTGCATCGGCACAAGTAGTAGAAGCCGTTCCATTGATTGTTATCTTCAAATTAGATTGTGAAGGAACGTGGATGTTTGCTTCTTTAGTGAAGGTACATTGGGTATTAGCATCGTATACTATAAAGGTGTAAGTAACCCCTGGTACCAAACCAGTAAAGGTGTGTGTAGAGGCTTGTACTACTGTACCATCGGAAAGGGTAGTAGAGACTACTGCTCCACCGCGATACCAAGTGTGGCCATCAGGCATTGGTTTTACACCTCCGGTTGCTCCATAAGGTATTTGCATACCTTCGTGGTAAACAGCTATGTACTGTCCGTCTTGGATTACTCCTCCACTCTTATCGTATACTGAGATTGCTACTTCACCGCTATTTCCTGCACAACCTGTAACGCCAGTTGGGCGTACATCTAAGCCATTGGCTTCGGAATTTACGACGAAGTTGTGAGTATACTTACAACCTTTGGCATCTTCTATTACTATTTGGTAGTTCCCGATGTCTAAATTGTTGTAAGGAACAATTGTGTTTTGAGTAACATTGTTTTGAGTTTGAACATCAACGCCATTTTTCACTAAAGTAAATTTGTATGGAGCTGTACCACCTTTTGTAACTACTGCTTCGGCAATTGCCAATTGGGTACCTGAAGAGGCACAACGTATAGGTGTGTGAGTAACGGTTGCTACCATAGCTGTTACTTGGGAAACTGTAAATCCTACAGGTAGTGATTTACAAGAGATAGCATCTTGAATTGTGATGGTATAAGTACCAGGTTGCAATCCAGTGATATCGGCTACTGGGTGTGATTGTGTGGTGAGTCCATCGTCTACTAACAAGGTGTAAGGAGGTACTCCACCAGTTACGCTGGCAGGGTTGATGTGTATTTTACCAGTATTAGCACCTGCACAACTCACATCTTCGACAGTAGGACTTACTGCAAATGAAGGTAATACTACTTTTACTACTTGTTTATCAGAGGTAACATTACAATAGTCGCCATTAGGCATTAGGTAACGGACTCTAAAGTAGTAGTCGCCTTCTACTTTGGTTTTGAATGTATACACATTTGCTGATTGGCTCAAGGTCATACCAGTACCTACAGCGGCAGTAAATCCAGTGGTAGGGCTATGACTCCACAAGAATTCACGAGTTCCTACTCTACCGCCTGTATAAGTAATTTTATATTCGGCTTCGCTATTTGCGACACAACTCAAGGCATTTACAGCAGTTACTTGTATACGCAATGGGTTTTCGATAGTATAGGTAGTATTAGTTTGGCAATCAGCGCCATCTTTAATTACAAAGTTGTATTGACCGGCGGTAAGATTTTCGAATATATGAGATGTACCACCAGCAACAGAGCCATTTTCAAAGGTAGCACCACCATCTTTACTAAATTTATACTCGCCATTACCGTTGAGGACTTTTAGCTGCAAACGGCCGGTATTATTTCCTCGGAAGCAAGGTTCTAAGTCAACTACTTCTACTTGTAAAGGTTTCACATCAGGAACCTCGAGGGTAGCGGTAGTAGTACAACCGTTATTATCTTCCACCTGTATAAGGTAAGTACCTTTAGAGAGGTTGAAGTCGGCTTCGTTATTTACTGCGTTTTTATTAGCAGCTGGTGTTGTACCTGTAATAGGTGAGAAACTGAATTTTTTATAAGGTTTTGCACCTCCATCGCCAGTAAATCGTACAGAAGCAAAAGTATTCAAACAAGTTACAGGCGCTGTAATGGTAGCCGTAACGGTGAGTGGTATAGGTTTTTTGATTGTATAGTCGACACTTGTTTCGCAATTATGGTCGGAAGTACGACGTACAAAGAGCGTTCCGTTGTTTACTGCACTAAGACCGGTGATTGTAGCGACTCCTTGAGTAGCTGTAAGCGGTGTAAGTGTTAATGGAGTCCAAACGGTAGCACCAGCGACGTGATATTGTACTGAGTTACCAGCGGGGTTATTGACTATTAAATAGATAGAACCATCGTCTTTTCCGCATTTTTCGTCGTAGGCAGTAGCTTGTACTGTAAATGCTCTGTTGTTATCTACTTTCACTGAGATACTTTCGGCGCGTACGGCACATAGTTTAGTAGGTTGCGAAATTACGATATCATCAATAGCTAAGTCGCTACCTATTGTAGAGGCGGCGGCAGTATTTCTAATTTCGAGTACAGCGGTATTGAATGTAATATCAGTATCGGGGAAAGTTATTTCTTTTTGTTCCCAAGCAGCCATACGTTGCAATTCACCTAATGATCGTTGTACGCCGATAGCAGGATTACCTGGGGTATATAGGCGTACCAATATGTTAGGGTTAGCACCTCCGACAAAAGTAGGTGGCAATAGGTTGAATAATTGCATTGCTACTTTTAGTTCGGTATTAGGGACTATATCTTTAATTGTATGTCTATAGATTACCCCGTTATCGTTATCTGGAGAAGTGCCGTTGATAGCTAAGTAGCGACCATCGGTAACGCCAGAGGCATCGGAAGGAGGGGTAGTCACCCAATTGGTTCCGCCAGTAGGTACTTGGCGAGTGATCATATATTGGTTATCACCCAAAGTAGTTGCGCCGGCGGCACAAGTGATAAATACTGATTGTGAGTCACAAGTATCATTACCTTTGCCAAAGTCTTCTTTGAATAAGATATTAGGTGTGGTACCTGTAGCTGTAGCAGGAGTATAAATAGCTTCGATGCTATATACGCCTGGTGGGAGTGTAAAGACATTAGAGGTACGAGTTTCGCTAAGGGTACCGTCGTCTTTTATGATTCGATATTCGTAGTTACCTGCTGGATTAGCCGTTACGGTGAAGGTACCTTTACCTTCGCAATCGTAGCTGACTGTAGTAGCGGTAACGGTAGGGGGTACTATTGGGCGGATAGTGATAGGGATTTCGAGGGTACACTTGTTGCTATCGCGTACATATACCACACTAGCTGTAGATCCTACCATTAGTACAGGGTTAGTGCTATAGGTTACGTTGTTAGTACTATATTCGTAGCCAGTACCTGTACCACCGCTAACGTTGTTGACACGTACTTTGTACTGTGATGGAGTAGCGGTATCACAAGAGATATCTTCGATCACACCAGCATAGGCACGCAAAGTACTTTCTATACTGTTGATTACGATATTAGGGTTTCTATAGGTACAAGTTGCACTTGCAGAAGAACCCATTTTAATTTTTATTTCTATTTCATATTTACCAGCAGTAAGGTTATCGAAGAAACCAGTACCATTTTCGTCAATATAAGTTTTACCACCGAAGTTATCGAACTTATAGAGGGTAGTTTTTACATTTTGTATAGTGTTGTAAGTTACAGAAATCTGACCGGTATTATCGGCGAAACCACAAAGGATATCGCGTGTTTTTATGGTGTAGCCCAAGAAGCTTTCGGGATAGATTTCTACTTCGGGGGTAAGGGCATAGGCACCTGTATCATCTTTAGCGATGAAGATGTACTTACCAGGTTGATCGATATGTATATCGCTTTCGACGAAGCTAGAACCTACGGGAATAGTTGATATAAAGGCTGAAGCTGGTACGGAAGCATAGTCGGAATAGCCGTTTTGTACGATGCCGTCTATACTCCATATTGCGAATTGATAAGGGTTTTTACCGCCGGTAGCTTCAAATCGCATTGAGCGGAGGTTACATCCTTTCCAAGCTTTAGCGATGGCTTTAGCGCTAAGAGTAGTAACTTTTTTAATTTCTTGAGTTAATACTAATTTACAGCTATCGGGTAATGCTGGAGAGGTTATTTCTACAGTATAGGTTCCTGGTGTAGTAACAGGAACGCGGTACTCTAATTGAGTAGTATTGACAAAAGGCTGACCGTTTTGGTTTACTACGTTTCCAAAAGCATCTTTTAGTACATATTTATAGGTAATACCAGCTGTAGCCATTTGTACGTGGATATAACCTTGTTGATAGTTAGTAATATCGCCGTGGTCAAGGATTCTTCCGTTGAGAGAATTAGTGAATACATCAAAATAGAATTTAGCATCACAACCTTCAGGATTAGTTACTTTCAATCGGAAATGGCCTTGTGCATTAGCCACGAAAGTACGGTTAGAATGTACATCTTCCCAAGCAGCATCATCGACATTAGGGCAGTTCAAGCTGGTAGGGTTAGAGCCAGGTTTGAGTTTTTGCCATACGAAGTTGCTATTTTTAAAGTTTACTACTATATTGCGTGAGGGCTGGTTACACAAGATAAAGTGACTTACCCAAATATTGTTATCGGCACACAAATCGCCTCCGTTAGACTGCGGTTTGATAGGATCGGCGAGGTCTTCAGGGGTTTGCAATTGTATTATCTCGGTAGTGGTATAGGTTACCCCGCCACACACTGCTATTTTTTCTACTTTATAGGTAGCTGTTTGTGTAGCATCAAAGAAAGAATCGTTGTTAGGGTTAGGTTGTAAGATGTTATTTTTATACCATTTGTATTCAAGGAAACCTGGTATAGCCTGAATGCGGAAGGTACTGATGCCAGAACCGTTGCTACAAGCTAACTCGTTACGCATACAGTTTTGTGTAGAGATAGCGATTGTTTTAGATCCTGTAGCTGTTTGCTCGGGGATTGTACAGCCAGTCAAACCACCTACATAGGTGAATGAATAGGTAGAAGTGAGCAAGTTCATACAAGGCTTACCTATTTGGGTACAATCGCCATTGAGAGTGATAGGGATGAGTATGGTTCTCTCATTAGCTCCAGGGGTAAGGGTTTGTTTAGGTATATCGATTGTAAAAGTATTAGCGGTACTAGCTACCACTGTAGGGAGGTAGATAGTTTGTTTAGCTTTACTGAAATCGGGGGTACCTATTGTGATATTGGGGTGATTAGGCAATGTAATCTGCAAGGTAGCAGTAGCAACATTGGCTGTACCTTCGTTTTTATATCTCAATCGGTAGTAGAATGTTTCGGTAAGTCCTAATTCGCGGTTGATAGGACTTCCGGAAGCATCTACATAGTCGTTATCCACTTTCATTTTTACGGCACGTGAGTTCACCACTACATTGAAAGTACAAGTAGCGGTATTACCCGATGTATCTTTGAACACATAGGTAACTGTGTGAGTACCGATATCGAATCGTTGTCCGCTTTGGTGTGACTGGCTCCAAGTACCGATACGGCAATCGTCGGTAGCCGTTACAACACCCCAAGTAGGTACACCATAGCAACGTCCGGAGATAGCTTCAACGGTGATAGTTCCAGTAGGGCAACCTGTAATTACTGGAGGGGTTGTATCTTTAGCGAACTGAATTGTAATAGAGGCTTCACCGTTGCGATTTACGCATAAGTTAGGGTCTTGCAATTTGTAACGCACGACATATTTAGTATCGCGGGTTACGGTATCGGAGATTGTTTGAGCGAAGCCTAATTCGGTTTCGGTACCATTAGTTTCTATACGGAACCACTCGATATCGAAGAGCTGTGTAGAACCACCGAAGGTAAGATCGACTACGTCGCCGTTACAAGGGTTTGTAGAGCGGGCAACATAACTAATTCCTGGGGAGGTATAGCTATCGGTATTTACGAGGACTTCATCGGTATAGACGCCACAAGCGTGGGAAGTAGTAACTATATAGGTGCCATTGGCTACGTTTTTGAACACGTGGTTCGTAGCGGTGGAGGTAGCGCCGAAAGTTACTGTTCCTACCTGAGCATTGGTAACTTTGTTCTTAAGGGTAAAGGTAAGAGGGTATCGGATATAGTTGGGGTTTTTAATACCAACTGCTACGATACCGGAACCTGCAGATCCATTACAAGAGGTACCTACTACATTTCGTTGGAGTTCTCCTGTTGGTTTCACAGTGAGATAAACTCTACTTCTATGGAGGGCAGTAGTACCGTTGGTTTGAGGATCGGAAGGGTTTATGATGTCAGGAGAATTGATCATACTATAACCATTTACGACACCATTAGGGTCGGTAAGGTTTTGCCAATTCATTATTCCTGTACTTCCTGATTGGGCACTATCTTTCCATACGCCTTGTTTCATACGCATATAGTAGAAACCTCTGGCTTCGAATAAGTAGTCGCCCTCAGGGAGGTTGTTGAAAGTATGATTAGGGTTTCTTGAAGTAGCAACCACTATATCGTAATTACCAGAGGGGCTTTTTCTATATAAGGTATAGACAGCATCGCGTATAGTTCCTATAGGAGAGGAACTTATGTCGTAAGTTACTTTAGAAGAGCCTGCACAACCTTGTTCTACTTTTACTTGATCTCTATCGTACTGCATTGGAGTATCGAAATAGAACTCTTTGGAAGTAGTATTATTACAGTTATCGGTAAGTGTAATGCGATAATTACCAGCTGGTAGGTCTCCGAATTGGAAGAGCCCAGTATTAGGAGGTGCTGTTTGAGGGTTGAGCAAAGTTCTTACGATAGGGAATGTATAAGTAACTGTACGCTGAGAGGTTTCGAAGGGCATAGAAGTGCGGAAATTGTAGGTACGATTTCCTGTTCCAGCTCCTGGGTCGTCTAAGTAATCGATTGATACAGTTACGGGATAGTTAAATTGCTCGGGGGAGAGCCATTTGCGTATTGATACGGTTCCTTTGAATACGCCTTTATTTATCTCAATTCCGTGGAATTGTTTTGCTATTTCATTGGGTTTAGCTTTTATTTCGACAACGCGTTTAGGCTCGTAGCAGAAAGAAGAACCATCTGCTTTTTTAGCTTTAAACTTGACCATATAGTAACCATCGGGTAATCCGGATAGGTCGGCATAGTTTTCGTTGAGCCAAATTACGTTTCCGCTTTCATTTGACCATTTAGAAGTATCGGTTTCGTCCATTTGGTTGGTAGTATAAGCGTTATTCCAACCGGGGAATCCTGTACCTATAAATTTATATATTTCGTAATAATATCCTGCGCCTGAGAAAGAAGCGTTAGGGTGCCATTTGCCTACTAAGCCGTTATACCAATAATAAGTACCAAAATTTAATGTTTTGGTAGGATCATCGGCATCGGGCAAACGGACAGAGCGCCAATAGTTATCGACGTATAAATATCTTTGAGTAGGGTCGGTACATAATTTTGAAGGGTTTACGTTCAAGTCTGAACGGTTTAGAGCTTCAATCACTCTTGAACCAGAATTATCTCTAAAAACATCTTGATTAGAATAAGCGGGTGTACTTGCGGTATTGTTTATAACATTTAAGATACTTCCATCGAGTTTAAATTTTCTTTTAATAGGGTTTTTTCCTATATTTACTATTATTTCTACTATATCGTTTTCTTGAAACACATAAGGGGTAGTGAAAGATGAAGAATTAGCTATCTGAGCTCCACGCCAGGCCATATCAAAAGTAGAGGCTATGGGATAGGAAGCAATGAAATTTCCTGCTGAATCGTAACGTTTTACGAATACAGCATTAGAAGTTTTTATTTCATTTTGGAAGTTAGAAAGTGTTACATTATCTTTACGAAGCAACTGAAAAGAAAGACCTATCTTACAGTTTTCATTCATTCGTATGCCTGAATTAAGGAAATTGAGTTCTAAATCTAAGCAGGCTAAAGAGAGAGAGGGTTGGAGTATGGTGATATTGGTTTTATTGGTATCTCCACAGTTAGGGACTCCTCCTCCGGCTAAATCTTCTACAGAGAGTTCATAGTCACTACCGACAGTGATAGGGTGAGTTGCTCCTCCTTGAATAGTAATAGGTAGAGACTGAGAAGCGGTAGTTTTGGTATGGTTACCACTATATATTAAGGTGCCCCCTTTGGTGAGTTTTACTACAAAAGGGCCTTTGGCGCCGGGCTGGATAGTAAAAGTGACGCTTCCATCATTACCTGCACCGGTACAGCTTGGGGGGTTAGACTTTAGAGTATTTGCTACAAATAGGGGTGGTACATAGGTAGAAGTAATGGTTATCACCTTTGGATTTGTAGATTTTTTATTAGTAGCTACTTCTATCATAGTAACGGTATAGGTACCGGCTTTGAGAGTAGTAAATTCGTAGCTATCTTTACCTGTTACGCCTATTTCGAGAGGCCAGGTACGACCTGTTGGGTCGTTAGGGATATCCAACTTCACTTGCAACTTAGTGCCTGTAGGCCCCATACCTGCAGGTATGGATACTTTTATTTTACCATCAGAACTACATTGGCCATTTTCACCAATGGCTGAGAAGTTGTTTAAGTTCAATGCTTGGGCACTGAGCCCACCCATTGCCATAAGTAGTAAGAAAATTGTTAGAAAAAACTTTTTCATAATGCTATAAATGCTATTTTGAAACGATAGTACACAACGGTACTTTAATGCACAAAAGTACACATTTCCAACGAAACTGCAAAATCTATTTTTGCTAAATGTTAAAACCAATAGGGTGTTTATAAGGGGCTACCTTTATTTAATTAATGCAGCAACAATTATACAACTGTATCATTTATAAACAAATAGCATGTAGTTAAACTTTCTTACACAGGGTTATCAGCAGTTGTTTATATTTTATATTTTAACTTTTTGTATACAAAAATTTAACAGTTTGTAACAGGTGATGAGGTAAGAGGTAAGAGATAAGAGTTGAGCTCCAAGATGCAAGTGGGAGGGACAAGTAATAGGTAATAGGTAAGAGTTGAGCCCCAAGCTGCAAGTGAGAGGGACAAGCTGCAATTTATGTGTTGATAGGGGGATGTGTCAAAAAATAACCTTTGCCAAAGTTTTGATAGCTTTTATGCTATAAACTTTGGCAAAGGGTGTGAGCCACACGGGCAATTTTTAGATGGTGTTATTCTTCGTAGAATTGAATATCAGTTATACCCATCCAATGAGAGGTTGCATCATCTTTATTGACAAAATTACCTAACGCTAAGCGGATAAGAGGAACTGAGTTTTTGAATGTGATAATGAAATCACCTTTTCCACTATATGTAGCAGATCCTTGTATTTGTTCATTTCCTTGAGACAGACCAGCATACAATGAAAGAGCTTTCATTTCATTACCTTGACGAGTTTTTATAACGACCGTTTTTATATTTCTTACTTTAGGAAAAGTAAAATATACAAACGCACCTTCTTTAACATATCCTAAAGAAGAGAGATCGTCGTCTATCATATCACCTAAGTAATAAACAGTTCCATAATATGATATACGGATACCTTTTCTATTTAATTTTGTACCTAATTCTTTAGAAGCGACTTCTACGTTATCATTAGAAGCAACTAATTCTTTTACGTTTAGATTTACAACAACTCCGTTGTTTGACAATTCTTGCTCAACTCCTGAAGCTTCTTTTACTATATATTTAAGAGGTAATACATATTCTCCTTTAGCTGTGATGTTTGATGCATCTAAGTTGAATGAGAGGTCTTTGCTTATAGCGTCAAAGCTTTCTTCAGGCAATGTACCTTCTACTCCGTTAGGAGCTAACTTTTTGCTCCCTAAAGAAGGATTGGTATTGCGTACCAGAGCTACAGTAAGTCCTGAAGGTAATTCGTAACTACTCTTTACTGTAAAAGTTACTTTTTTATCGTTATCTCCAATATAGGTTGTACCATTATAATAACCTAACAATTTAGGTACTTCTCGAGTTACCGCAGTGATTTTTATTTCTTCAGGGAAGACTTTTAGTACAAATACATCTTTCCCTTTAGGAAGTGTAAGACCGCTATCGGTTACTTTTAAAGCATAAGGCAAAATAACTTTTTTGTTAAAATTAGAGTTATTGCTAATAGTAAGCGTGAAAGTAACAGAAGTTTCACCTTTGCTAAGGGTTTTGGTAGCTTCGCTCAACTGAACAAGGTTAGCATCACCTAATTCAAAGCCTGAATAATTAGCTTTTACTTTGTTGTAAGCTGATGCATCATAAGCAAATGATACTTGAACATCCTTATCATAAGGTTTGTCAAGCAGTTTTACTTCTACTTCTTTGGTATAGTTTCTATTAATAGTTACATTACCAAAAGAGAGCATTGGCAGATCGGCAACAGTGGGTCTGAGATAAATATAGTTAAGACGAGGGTCATACCCTAATTGGGTACGAATATCGTTGTCTTCTATTTTTTTATCAATTTCCCAAGTAGTGCTATCGTTTTTTTCGACAGTAATCTCGTCTTTTTTACAAGATACTAATAGTGAAAAACAACTTAGTGCTATTATAAATTTTTTCATAATGGTGTATTAATTATTGTTCATAGAACTCTACTTCATAAATTTTAAACTGATTTTCTTCTTTATCGTTTCCAAACTGTGCAAGATAAATATCGGCTATGGTTATTGCTTTTTTAAAAGTAATTACATACCAATTAGTTGAAGCATTGAAAGTGAGATATCCTAACACTTGCTCATCAGCACCTGTATATACTACCATAGTTTTAATAGGCGAACTTGCGTCTACCTTTAAGCGAATTGTTTTTAATTTTTTATTTTCACCAAAGGTAAACCCTAATTTTTCAGGTAAGTAATCGGCTGAAGCAAAGCGAGCAAAAGTAGTTTCATCACCATCTAACATATTACCAAATCCTTCTTTATCAAAATTAAAAAATTGTTGAAAATCACCTGTAACTCCTGTAATTTTATTTCCAGAAGGAATGGTTAAACTATTAGATGTTTCTATATTATTTTTAGGATAAACCAATTGGGTTGTAATAAACACTTTAGGTTTAATATTTGCTAAAGTATGTACACCTCCATTAGCATCATAAGCTACTAATTTGAGAGGAATTGTGTACCTTCCTACTCTTCCTATTAGATTTAGATTATTAAATTTAAAAGTAAATTTTGCAGTTGTTAGATTTTTAAAAGGTACTTTCTCTATAGTAGTTTCAGTTCCTATTGGTGCAAGATCTCTTGAAGTATAAGCCTCATCACGTATTAATCCTAATGATATATCTTCAGAAATTTTAGTATCACTTTTGATAGTAAATGCCATATCTTTAAAATCAACAGAAAGGGCATCGGTTGCAGCATCGAGGGTTACTACTCTATTGAGAGATGGAGAATCGATTGTAATAAGTGCTTCTTTTGGAAAAACTTTCACTACAAAAATATCACTACCTTTTAATATTTTAGCTTTATCTCCTTCAATTTTCAATTTAAATGGGAGAATTACTTTTTTATTAAAATCTTTATCGTTTAAAGATGTGAATTCAAATTTAGCTACATTACCTCCTTTAGGAACAAAGATTTCACTTTGGGTAAGTTGGACTAAATTAGGAGTTCCTAACTCATAACCACTGTAGTTTTCTCTTATTTTTTCATAAGAAGCAGCATCGTATACTAATGATATTTTAGTATCTTGGGTAGTTTTTTGAGTTAGTTTCAATTCAGCTACAGCTGTATTTATACCTTTAACAGTAAGATCTGCAAAAGAAAACATTGGCAAATCAGCTTCTGTTTTATAGAAATATGCCTGTTGCTCACGAGGGTCATAGCCAATACGTGTACGGATATCATCATCGACTATACTCTTATCGATTTCCCAAGTAGTGCTATCATTTTTCTGAATAGAAATATCTTCTTTACCGCAGGAAAGTAATATTCCAGCGATAAAGAAGATTATAGTTTTCTTTAGCTTTTTGTACATTTGTGAAAATGTTTTTTATTAGAAAAACTCCATTTCGTGGATGTCAATATATTGGTCGTCAGCGTTTCTGAAATATGCTAAATATAATTCAGTTACTTTGATAGGCTTTTTGAACTTGATATACAAAACTCTTGGTTTACTACCTGTAGAGGTATAAGTAGCTTGAAGTTTATAAGCACCTTCTTTTTGTGCATATATACTCATAGAACCTATTCTTTTGTTTGGCGTATTTTGAGTTATCTTGATACCATTGATCAATGTTTTTTCGTCAAAAGCTACTAATACATAAGGAGAATCCTCGCTATTCTCATCAATGGAAGTGTCTATCCACCAAGGATTTCCATAAGCATTACCATCGTGCATTTTCTCGATATGGTCGGGCTTATAATTGGTTTCAAAGCTATAATTATTTGCATTGATCAAAGCTCCTGAATAGGAACTAAGTATTTCTATTTCATTAGTATTTGGCACATCTTCATCGCCTACTTCAATAGTTACTAATATAGGAGTATCAAGCACTTGATGGGCTGTACCTGAAGTGTTGTAAGCCATTAATTTTAAAGGTAATATATATTTTCCTTTAGCTGTAAGGCTCTCTACATTTTGCAGTGTAAATGAAATAGTACCTGTAGTTTTATCTTTGAAATTGACTTTATTGATAGTCCCAATAATATTATCAGGGGCTAAGGTTTTGCCAGCTGCCAAGCTATTATCTCTTACCAAACCTAAGGAAATATCAGTTCCAATAGGGTCGGAAGGGGTTACGGTTACACTTACATTTTTGTTACTCATCACAGCTTTACCATTTTCTAAGACTGCACTTTTAGTTATGGCTTTATTAGCTACATCAAAAGTAATAGTTTTAGGGTAGATTCTCACTACGAAACTATCTTTACCTTCGAGTGTTTTCACTAAATTGTTGTTAGCTACTTTTACGGCGAATGGAAGAATTAGTTTTTTGTTGAAATTAGCTTGATTAGCTACTTTGAGTTCAAAAGTAGTGGTAGTGGTTCCTGCTGTAATTGTTTTTTCGGCAGAGGTAATTTGCGCCAAAGAAGCTGCTCCTAATTCATATTCGGAATAATTGGCTTTTAGTTTCTCAAATAGAGTTGCATCGTATACTAAAGAAACTTTTACATCTTGTTCGGACGCGCGAGAAAGTTTTACTTCTAAGGAACGGGTGTTTTGCCCTGTGAGTGTAAAACCTTCTAAGCTGAGCATAGGCACTACTACTTCAGAAGTAGTAGGGTAAGCATATTGATAACGAGGGTCGTAGCCGATACGTGTACGAATATCGTCATCGACTATACTCTTATCGATTTCCCAAGTAGTGCTATCGTTCTTCTGAATGCTAATATCCTCTTTTTTACAAGCGTTTAAAGCAGTTAAACAGAAGGCGAGCATAAATATTTTTTTCATTGTAATTGCCTTTTTAAGGGGTGTTTGAAAAGTTTTATTTTGTAAGGGCGATTTGCTAATCGGGCGATTTGCCAATCGCCCCTACAATGTGAGTGAAAGCGATTGATTACTAAGGTAATCAGGACAGCTTTATTACTAATTTTCTGTTTCTAAGGTTTCAGCAGGGAATTTTACATTCTCTTTCCATTCTACCGTAGGGGTAAAGGTAGCTTCATCAATATCTTTTACATACGAATCACCATCTTGTATTCCTGTATTACCATATGAAGTACCTTTTCTATAGATAGTGGTATTGTTGTACTTGCTCATATCTTTAAAGCCGTCTTTTTTGGTGATAGGCAAGTAGACTACTAAACCTTTGCTATCTGGGTCGACAGGTAGATATAGACCATCTGCGATTTCGGCATCGGTAAGGACTCTGTTCCACAATCTAAACTCGCGGAAATAGCGATTCGCAGAATAAGAGGTTTGGGTATTTTCGATATTGATACGCATACCAGGAGATACTTTTAAACTAGGGCGTTGGTAGGTTTTAACCAATTTGCCATTGATGTAGAGTTTAAGGAAAGAATCCTTGTAAGTAAAAGTGATTTGCACCCATTTTTTTATAGCAATATCAGAAGTTTCTGCCCAGTCGTCAGGACTGTCACCACCACCATTCTTTACTTGTATTTTACCAGCATCTATACGGGTATAAGGTAACATTTCGCCTTGGAAAAGTGACATATTTACATTGGTATTATTATAGGAGTGAAATTCTTCAAACAAGAACATTCCTTGTATGGTAAATTCATCACTTCCTTGTATATTATCGGCTACTTTTACTCCTAAAGCATAACCTTGTTTAATTTTGGCTACTGAAGTTTTAAATGGACGACTAAGGGTTACCACTACATCTTTATTAGAAAGAATAGGCAAAGAAGCAGAGACAATACGCAATGGAATAGCATATTTTACGCCCATAGGGAAATTATTCTCATTTAAAGGGCGTACTTTTACTCCTACTTGTACAGCGGTTTGTCCAGGTTTTAGAGTGATGTTCAAACTACCGTTTGTAGATTTATTGGCAGTATTACCTTCTTCATACAATTCGTATTCAGAGGCGGGCAACATTTTGTAATTAGTGGTGTTTTTCTCGTTGTATTCAGGGAAAAAATCGGTAGCAGCAATGGTGATGGTTTCATTGCGGTCTCTGAGGTTAGACATACGGATTTCAAACTTAGTGCTACCCGATTCAGTAGACTTGGCAAAGCTCACATTGACATTATTGTCGTTCATATACACCGCTGAAAGGTTTCCGAGACTATTACTATTGTCGTTGTCTAACTTTTCTTGGCAAGCGGTGAGCCCTAAGAAAAGGGCTACACTCGCTAATTTTATGATTGTATTTTTCATTGTAATAATTTTTTAAGGGAGAATGATTGTAGGTTCCATTTCTTTATACCCTGAGTAATCAGGGCGAGGGTTAGCGATGCGGATTGCTTCACGAGTCCAAGCGTAGTGCAAATACTTACGAGTAATATTATTATCTTGGAGATATTTTTTAAAGAAAGCATCACTTTCATTGGTTACAGCATAATCACTTTGTCCGTGATAAGCACCTAAGCCCCACACTTTTCCTTCTCTCACGGCTTTACCTTTACCTATCATCACGCGGAAATTACCTGCTTGATAGTTAGCAGAAGTAGAGTTGTAGTAAGGTCCTCCTAACATTGGAGGTTGAGAACCAGAAAGATTTACACCATCGTGTGGATAATCTTGCATAAAGTGTTTATCGAAATAAATAGCGAAAGCATTACCACTTAGTATGGGTGTTTGGGAATTTGAACCAAAGATAGGTGCGACACCACAAGGTACATCGGCACAGAAATAGTAACGTTTGGTAAGATAGTTAGCAGGTAGATAAGGTTTAAACTCATCTATATATTCTTTTTCTTTAGGGTGATAGCCAGCGGTAGAGGCTTCAAACAAAGCTTTTAAATTAGCTTCACGTTCAGCTTGAGTTTTTACAGCATGATCTGTACCTACGGGGCCAAAATATTTAGACATTTCTTTTACAAACTTAGCAATATTTTCGTAGTTATTGTCAGAAATCATTAAAGGAGTACCTTCTTTAGTTACAGCTCCGTGGTCGCCACAAGTTTCCCAATCGACATCATAACCATCGAAATCCATAGCAATGATATAGCGCGCTAACTCACGAGCATAAATAGCTGGCCATTGGTCATAGTTAGCAGGATAAGGATATTTGTTGTGGAAATTTTGGTAACCAGATGTTTTGCCATCTTTGGTAGCGGGTAAGCCTAAACCTACGCCTGGTGTTTGCCAGCACATTAAAATTGAGCTTCCTTTTTTATGGAAAATCTCAATATCTTTTTTATGGTTAGGGGTTAGGGTTTCAGGGCGCATATTGGTACCTCCCCAGATAGAGATAGCTACTACTGAGTCGGGAACTGCTTGTAACCAGCCACGTGCTATACCTTTTACAGGTTGCCAAGTAGGTCCATCAAACCAAAAATATACCATAGGCACCTGACCGCCAGCTTCACCTGTATTGATCCACGCTTTTTGTTTGTACTCACGGAGCTGAGCCCAATAGGCTTCAAGAGCTTTTTTGTTCTCTTCAGTACGTTCGGCTTCAGCGAGCCATTTAGCAGCGTCTCTTTTGTTCTTTAAGTCCTCTAATGCCGCTCTTTCAAAATCTTCGGCATTCGACTCTGTTTCTGTCCACTTACTACAGCTTGTAAGTCCGATAGTAAGGGCTAATAGTGTGTATACAAATTTTTTCATCGTATTTTACTTTTAAATTTATTTAGATTTTTTGTCCCACCATACGTTAGTAGCGGCGTTATCAGCACCACCTAAGAGGCTTTGAGCAGCTGTAACGTTTTCTCTGTTTTGTTTAAATTCATTTTCAGGGAAAGGGAAGCGGCGCATACCGAAATCTTTACCAGAAGCAGGGATGTTTTGCGCTCCTACATTGGTTCTGTTTAAAGCAGCTGTAAACATACGAGGGTATCCAGTACGACGCCATTCACTCCAAGACTCGAAACCATTAGGATAGTTAGCGAGGTATTTTTGAGTGATAATTTGCTCTAAGTGGTCTTCAGTACTACCGCTAGAGAGCCATTTTTTATCGATAGTGCTCGCTGCATTGATATTGTAAGCGGAGTTTTTAGGGTCGGCATAGTTAGCGGGTTGAGCGCTGCTATTGTAATAGCTTTGAGCTTGAGCAGCAGTTAAACCATTTTCGGCGAAAGATACTTCAATACCTTTTTTGTACAAATTTTCGGCAGTATCGTTAGTATACCAACCTATCAAAGCAGCTTCGGCGAGCAGGAATTGCACTTCGGAAGCGCGCAACCAATAGGTAGGAGTTGCATTTACTACAGTAGGTACTGAGAAATTTTTGTAGGTTGTTTCATCGGTGGTAGGGTCGATACCAGAGCGCACGGCATAGAAATCGGAGGTATGGGTATCGGCAGTTGCTTTGGTAAAGTATTTAGCCATACGAGGGTCGTTATATCCTTTTAGATAAGAATAGATAGTCGCGCCCATTTTAAGCTCACCATAACCTAACATAGTTACCAAGGAATGGTCGAAAATATATTTACTAGATGTTACTAACTTACCTGCTTGAGAATCGTCTTCAATAAGTCCCCCTGCATTAGTAGTAGCTTTAGTTACATATTGTTGAGCGAGCGCTTGGTCGGCAAAGCGTACGCGCATTGCTAAGCGCAACATCAATGAATTGGCTAAGCGTATCCATTTAGCGGTATCGCCTTGGTACACAGGGTCAAAACTTTCTAACACTTTGTTGTTAGTCCCGTATTGGTTGAGTATGGTTACTGCATCGTCTAATTCTTTTAAGAAAGATTTATAGACTTTTTCTTGGCTATCGTATTTAGCTTTGATTTTACCAGGTTCCATATCGCTATAAGGGATAGGGCCAAAGAGGTCGGTAGCACGGTGTATAGCCATTATTTTTACAATTTGCGCTAAAGAAAAAGCCGCTTGGCTTGTTAAATCTTTAGGGGTGTACACCAATTTACCATTTACAGTTTGGACATTGTGCAATCGGTTTTTAATCTCAAAATAAGGGTTCATCACCTTAGTAATAAGTGTAGAGAAAGTACCATTGGCACGGAAGTCGGACACATAGTAACTGGTTTGGTTATTACCATTATCCCATTTGTTACGCCCTGGAGAGAAATAACCTACCCAGTTATCAGTACTCATATTTTGTACTACTTGATAGTCGTTAGCAGGGTCAACACCTACTCCTGTAGGGATGGGGCGTTGTACCAACTCGGCGAAATATCCACCAGAGGCATAGCCACCACGATTGATATCGGCATCAGTGGGTTGTAGAGGGTTGGTATTTACATCGGCAAAATCTTTAGTACAAGCGCCGAGTAATATACCTGATAATGCTACAACTGCTATATTTTTATTGAATAATTTCATTGTTTTGTTGTTTTTGAATTAGAATTTAATTTTCAAGCTCGCACCGTAAGTAGCTGCACTTGGAGTCATAAAGAACTCAGTAGTAGCATAGGTACCTACACCATAAGTAAGTTGAGGGTCGAAAGGAGCTTTGTTGTAAATCATCCAAAGGTTAGTACCAATGGCACCAATCGTTACGCTTTTTACTTTATCCCAGAAGTGTTTACCATCTATAGTATAGTTGAGAGATACTTCTTGGAGGCGTACATTAGTAGCGTCGTAAGAGTAATAACCAGGGAGGTCTTTAATGGTATTGTAGTATTTTTGAGCGTCGTATTTTTTACCGTTCACTACTACCCCACGGTTATCACGAGCATCGGCAGAAGCTTTTGATACTCCATAAGCATCGAGCATAGGTTGTGTACCTGCTAAAACGATACCTCCAAAGCTACCGTTGAACAAGAAGCTCAAATCGATACCTTTATAAGAAAGGGTGTTGCGCCATCCCATTTGGAAATCGGGGGTAGAACGTCCTAATTTTACTTCTTGAGTTTTATCAAATTTGTATTGAGAAGCTTCTTCGATAAGATCACCGTTTACATCGCGGAGCAATACACCTCTTACTACAACATCGGACATACTACCGCCTTCGCGCAATACAGTGCTACCTTTGCGCACTTCGGTAATATCGAATAATTCACCAGTGAAAGGATTGCGGTAACCGCGAACTAATTCTTTTATTTCGTTCACATTGCGTGAATAGGTAAGAGTAGAATTCCAGTTGAGTTCTTTGTTAAGAAATTCTTTATTGTAATTTACTGACAACTCAATACCGCGATTTTCAACGTTACCTGCTTGCAAATAGAAAGAAGAGTAGATAGAAGAAGCGGACAATTGTTGTTCAAAGAATTGATTATAAGTGTTAGATTTGTACAAAGTCAAATCTACTGACAAGCTATTACCGAACAATTTGGTATTTAAACCAGCTTCCCAAGAAGTAGTGCGTTCAGCTTTAAATTCTGGATAAGGATATACCTTATTAGTTTTCAAGCCGTCGGCAGTAAGTTCGTGAGTAATAGTACCTGGAGTAATACCTGTTTTGCTGATAGGAGAACCTACCTCAGTATATGAACCGCGTACTTTCAAATAGTTGATAAACTCAGGTAATTTTGCCATTTGAGAAATCACAGCTGAAAGCCCTACTGAAGGATAGAAGAATGAAGGTTCGGCAGAGTTTACCAGTTGTGAAGACCAGTCGTTACGACCTGTAGCTGAGAGGTATAACATACCTTTATAGCCAAGTTCAGCACTTGCGAATACCGCTACGTTTTTAGCGCGAGAATAGCTCTGACCTGAGCCTCCTCGTTGAGGGTCGAAGTTAGTTGTTGAGAAAAGGTTAGGCAAACGGAACAACACGCCTCTTGCCGAAAGACCAGTGCTATAACGGTCGTTATAACTTGAACCGACGTTAGCTGTTAAAGAGAATTTTTCGCCAAAGTTTTTATTGACGTTAAACATTATATCGGCATAAGTTTGCTCATCTTTAGTTTGGGTATTAGCATAAGAACCGTTGTTGTTAGGCCCCCATTCAGTTTTCCAACCGATTAAGAAGTTGGTAGTGCTGGCATATAGTTTTTCTTCAGCAGTACCGTAGTCGTTATCTAAGCGCACACGCCCTGTAACATTCAACCAATCGAGGATATCGTATTTCAAAGAAGCCGACATCATATAGCGTTTCTTGTTGTTCAAAAAGAGTTCTCGGTTCGCTACCCAATAAGGGTTTTCGGAGAAGTAACTGTCAACTCTATCAGAATAAGGTTGGTATCTTTCATAAATACCTCTTGAAGGGTTGTAGCGTTCATAAGCTTGTACATCGCGATAATCCATACTACGTGGCATTAAATACAAACCTACTAAGGGGTTGAAATAACCACCTCCCGCCATCATATTACGGCTACCTTGGCGGATAAAGTTACCACTTACATCTAAGTGCAATTTATCTTTAGCAAAATTAGCAGTATTGCGCACCCCTACATTGTAACGATAGTAAGCGTTGTTAGGAATGAGACCTTCGGCATTGGTTTGTGCAGCCGATACAAAAGTTTGGTTTTGAGCGTTCCCTGTAGAGAAGGTAACAGAGTTCATAAAGTTTGTACCTGTATTGAAGAATTTACGAGGTTCGAAAGTAGAAGGTGTTGCTAATTTAGCACCCCAGCTTTTATCACCATTGCTACCATAAGTATTTTGGAATTCAGGTAATAATATAGGAGTCATCAACTCTACACTGCTGGATAGGTTTACTTCAGTTTTACCCTCTTTACCTTTTTTAGTGTTGATAAGGATTACCCCGTTAGCGGCTTCACTACCGTATAAAGCTGCTGCCGAAGGACCTGTAAGTACGTTGATACTTTCGATATCCTCAGGGTTGATATCTGAAATACCTTCTCCTCCACCTGGACGACCGAAGTTATTACCTCCGCCATCACTTTGTTTGTTGAAGAGTGGCACCCCATCAATCACATAGAGTACACCGTTATTACCGTCCAATGATTTGAGACCGCGCATTACCACTTTGGTAGAACCACCTACCCCAGAAGAGCTGCGTTGGATGTTTACCCCAGCTACTTTACCATTGAGGCTATTTACCACATTCACGTCTTTCACCTTAGTAAGTTCTTCAGACTTCACTTGTTGTATGTTATAACTCAAGGCTTTTTCTTGGCGTTTGATACCCAAAGCGGTTACCACTACCCCACCGAGTTGTAATGCTTCTTCTTGCATTACTATATTAAGGGTGAGATGCCCTTTAGCTTGAGTTACTTTTTTCTGCTGAGTAGCATACCCTAATGAGATGAACTCAAGGGTCTCATTTGCATTTGCTTGAATTTCATACTTCCCATCAAAGTCGGTAGAAACTCCACGTGTTGTACCTTTAATGACAACACTCACACTTGGCAGTGGCATTCCATCACCGCCAGTAACTGTACCTGTTACTTTCGTTTGTGCCATTAGCGCACCGCTAAACAATGCAAAAACGAAAATCAGCATTGATATTTTTACTTTCATTACTTTATTGAAATAAATTAATTTTGGGGCAAAGTTATGAATACATTAACATAATGCAAATTTTTTGAGCAATTTTTTTTTCGTTTTTTATATATTTTCTTTTTAAAATATGTAGTAGTTTGATAATCAAACGAAATTAAATAAGATTATTTTTTATTTTATTCACTTTCTAAATTTGCAAATTTTAACTGTAAAAAAAATGAATATTGAATTGTTTTTTTACTTTTTACCAAATTAAAATCATAAAAACATCAGATTTAAGATATTATTTTTACTAAAAATGAATTTCAGGTTAATTTATTGTTAAATTTGGAGTAATGAAGCTTTACAAGGGTATTTGAGACAAAAATAATCTTTCGATATTTTTTAAAATATTTTAATAACTATTCGTCTTACGTATATGAATAATATAAAAATAACAAACTAAAATTACTAATTGACAAATTGCTTAATTAACTAATTATCTTTATCTTTGCCCCCGTATGAAAATATTGATAATAGAAGACGAAAAAGAACTGCGGCTTACCCTGCGACAGTTTCTTGAAGAAGAGCATTTTTTAGTAGAAACAGCGAAAGATTATACCTCTGGTCTTTCTAAACTCGCTGATTACGACTACGATTGTATACTGTTGGACATTATGCTGCCCAACGGCAGTGGTATGCAGCTCTTAGACGAGCTGAAAGCGATGAAAAAGAACCACTCGGTACTCATTATATCGGCGAAAGACTCGGTGGAAGACAAGGTGTTAGGACTTGAAAAAGGAGCTGACGACTATCTGGCAAAACCGTTTCACCTCGCAGAACTCTTGGCTCGGGTAAAATCGATTATACGACGAAAAAACCAACAAGGTGAGGAGGTGATTCATCTTAAAAACGTACGTCTTTTCCCGGAAACACGTACTGTGAAGGTAGGTGAGGAGACTCTGACTCTCAATCGCAAAGAATACGACCTATTATACTACTTTATGATTCGCCCTGATCGATTGGTGGAGAAAATGACACTCGCTGAAGCTGTGTGGGGTGACTATATAGACCAAGTAGACAGCCTTGATTTTATCTATTCGCAAATAAAAAACCTTCGAAAAAAACTCAAAACCACTGAAGCTGAGATAGATTTACAGGCGGTTTACGGCATTGGTTACAAATTAGTATAAGGATGAAAATATCATTGAAAAACTACACTCTGCGCTACCTTACACTCGCCTTCTTAGTGATTTTGGCGGTGTGGGCAGTTGTATTCTACGCTTATATTTTAGATGAAGTGTACGACAATATAGACGATGGACTTAAGGATAAAAAGACGCTTATTATCCAAAATATCCTCCGCCACCCTGAACTGTTGCAAGTGAATGAGTTTGGTATAGAGGATTTTAGGGTCTACCCTTCACAAGAAGATTTTTCTGACCGCAATATCCTTAGTAATGCATTTTTCTATATGCCTTTTGACGATGAAGATGAGCCTTATAGGGTGCTAAAAACAGGGTTTTACGACCGCGATATGAACCCTTATACGCTTGAGATACGCACTTCGACAGTGGAAAAAGATGACCTATTATTCAACTTGGCGGTTGCCTTGGGGGTGCTTTATGTGGTATTAGTGTTTTCGATGTATCTTATCAATCTATTAGTAATCAACAAAATATGGAAGCCTTTTAAGGGAATTGTCTCTGCAATTAGACAATATGAGGTGGGGAGTAAAACTACTCTACAACCTATCACTACTGAGGTTATAGAGTTCAACATACTGCACGACAACATCCAACAGATGTGGCAGCGTAATGAGGTGATGTTTGAGGAACAAAAGGTGTTTATTGAGAATGCTTCACACGAACTACAAACGCCCTTGGCTATCACGCTCAACAAATTGGAACTGCTCAGCAATGATTCGTCGCTGACTGAGAAGCAATTGGTGCAACTGAGTGAGGTAAAACAATCGTTGATGCGAATGACTCACCTAAACAAGTCGCTACTGATGCTCACTCGTATAGAAAATCAACAATACAAGCAAGCAGAATATATTTCATTTCAAACTCTTACTACTGATATTATAGAAGACTTGAGTGATTTGATAGCCTTTAAATCATTGGAAGTAAACATAGAAGAAATAAGTGATTTTCAAGTAGAGATGAATCCTGATTTAGCAAGGGTGCTCGTTTCAAACTTATTGCGCAATGCTATAAAATATACTGAAAAGGGAGGCAATATACAAATATTGATAGAAGAGAATCGTTTTCAAGTAAAAAATACTGCCAAAGATGCCATACGCTTAGACCCTTCTAAGATTTTCCAACGTTTCCACAAGGGAGAGCAGGATGCTACTTCAACGGGTTTGGGTTTAGCTATAGTAAAATCGATTGCGGAGAGTTACCGTTTGAAAGTGTATTACACTTTTGAGGAGGGAAAACACTGTTTTCAGGTGATAGGGGTTAGGTGATAGGTTTCAGGGGTTAAGAGCATAAAAAACAGGTAATAGTGTTTATTACCTGTTTTTTGATTGTTATTACCAATTGTTCATTAGCAATTGTGTGATTAGAATCTATAACCTATTTTGATACCAAAATTAGGTTCGATTGCCCAGAATTTTTTGTCGTCGTTTACGCCTTTACCGAAGTTGCGAGCAATATTAGCATAAGGAGCTACAACAAAGGTATCTTCATAGTTCCATTGGTAACCTACACCAATTCCTAAGATAAAGCTATCTAACTTTGTTTTGGAACCATCGTCGTATTTATAATTACCAAAACGTTGTTTTATAAAGGGATTGATATAGAGACCTGTACCTCCATCTTCTTCAAAATAGTAGTTATAGCCTACTTTTATACTAGTAGCATTAAATTTCCCACTACCTTTAGGAATCACTGAAAAACGGTCGTTGAAGAACAATTCACCTTCGATAGATTGGTTATCGGCTATAAAGTGTTCATAACCTACTTCAACTGATGCTAACCAAATGGCGTTCAAGATGTTTAAATTTACTTGATGTTGACGGTCTTGCGCAAATGTTTTTACTGAGAAAAACACAAGCATTGCAGCTACAATAATTTTTTTCATCGATATTCTTAGTTTAAAAAATAATGGCAAAGATACAAATAATTTGTTAATTAGCAAATTTGTAGATTGTCAAATCTATAAAATTAGTTGTCTATCCAGCTGGCATATTTGGGGTAATTGGTGGCGGTACGCTCAATAAGAGTACATTGTTCTTCGGTTACTTCTTTGATTTTCTTAGCAGGTACTCCTGCATAAAGACTCCCTTTTTCTATATGGGTATTAGGAGGTACTACGGCCCCAGCAGCTACAATGCTATGGCTTTCTACCACACATCCGTCCATTACGATACTTCCCATACCTATAAGCACATCATCTTCTATCGTACAGCCGTGTACAATAGCATTATGCCCTATGGACACGCGATTGCCAATGGTCGTAGGGTGTGTTTGATAGGTAGCGTGAATCACTACACCATCTTGAATATTGGTGTCATCACCTATGCAAATAGTGTTTACATCGCCACGAATAACCGCATTATACCACACGGTACAGCGGTCGCCTAAGTGCACATCACCGGTAAGGGTAGCATTTTCAGCAAAAAAGCAACCTTCCCCAAAGGTAGGTTGCTTTCCGTTAACTTTCTTGACTAACATATTCTTTTAGTTTATCGATTATCTCTTGTAGACCATTAGTTTTTATCTCGAAAGTAGTAGCCAATAGCATTCCTAATTTTCCTTTGGGAAATCCTTGAGTGCTGAACCACTCGAGGTAATAGGAAGGTAAATCAGCAATCATAGTACCCTTGTACTTGCCATAGGGCATTGGGGTTGTGATGATTTCTTTGAGAATTTCGGGGGACATAGAATTAGAAAATTAGGAAATTAGATAATTAGAAAATTAGCAGATTTACTAATGTGCTATTTTAACCATCTTCCTCTTTTCTTCGTTGCGCTCTATTTTATGGTTAGGGCGCGTCCATTTAGGGTTTTCACCTAAGGAGTGATATTGAGAATCTTCTGCTTCTACCGTTTGAGGCTGTGGATGCGTTTCAAAAGGTTTCTGAATACGCATACCAAGTACACCGAGCATTTGCATATCCTCATTGATATCGGGGTTAGGAGTAGTGAGGAGCTTATCGCCTGCGAAGATAGAGTTGGCTCCCGCAAAGAAACAGAGAGCTTGTCCTTCTTGGCTCATTTGAGTACGACCTGCGGAAAGGCGCACTTGCGATTGAGGCATCACGATACGTGCGGTAGCTACCATACGCACCATCTCGAAGATATCTACAGGCTCACAGTCTTCCAAAGGCGTTCCTTCTACGGGCACTAAGGCATTGATAGGCACCGACTCGGGTTGTGGATTGAGCGTAGAGAGTGCCACGAGCATTCCGGCGCGGTCTTCGAGTGATTCACCCATACCAATAATCCCTCCACTGCACACAGTGATATTGGTTTTGCGCACGTTGTCAATCGTTTTGAGGCGGTCGTCATAACTACGGGTAGAAATGATTTCTTTGTAGTATTCTTCTGACGTATCGAGGTTGTGATTGTAAGCATACAAGCCTGCTTCCGCCAAACGTTTAGCTTGATTTTCGGTAAGCATACCGAGTGTACAGCACACTTCCATATCCAGCTTATTGATAGTACGCACCATTTCGAGCACCTGTTCAAATTCGGGACCATCTTTTACGTTACGCCACGCTGCCCCCATACACACACGTGAAGCTCCTGCTGATTTAGCACGAAGGGCTTGGGCTTTTACGTGAGTAACACTCATCATATCGGCGTTTTCTATCTTTACTTCGGTTTCGTAACGCGCCGATTGCGGACAGTAAGCACAATCCTCGGAGCAACCTCCGGTTTTAATAGAGAGTAGTGTAGAGACTTGTACCGAGTTAGGGTCGTGATATTTACGGTGCACGGTAGCGGCTTCGTAGAGCAACTCCATTAGGGGTTTATTGTAAATAGCCATTATTTCTTCTTTCGTCCAATTATGACGGGTTTCGGCATTGCTACAGCCACACGTATGTTGATTTTCGCACATAGTTCTTTTCTTTATTTCGGGGGCAAAGGTAATAAATTAATTACGAATGACAAATTACGAATTACGAAAGTGTGTAAAGCCATATTAACTTTTAACCATTGCTAAGATTTTTTGTACTTGTTCCTCTATGGTAAGATTTGTATTATCGATAATTATGGCATCATCGGCTTTTTTGAGAGGTGACTCTTTGCGGGTAGTATCGATATGGTCGCGGTGCTGGATATTGGCAAGCACTTCGTCGAACGATGCTTTATCGCCTTTGGCTTGTAACTCTTTATAACGGCGCTGGGCACGCACTTGTTCGCTAGCGGTCATAAATATTTTGAGTTCAGCATTCGGGAATACCGTTGTACCTATATCGCGTCCGTCCATTACAATACCTTTGTCTTTACCCATTTTGCGTTGAAGGTCTACTAAGTAAGTGCGCACTTCGGGTTGTTTGGCAACTTCGCTCACCCAATTGGCTATTTCAATACCGCGTATTTCGTTTTCGATATTCTTACCGTCTAAATAGATTTCCGAAAATCCTAACTCAGGGTTGTACACGAACTTTATTTCCGACTTTCGCAGGGCTTTCATCAGCGGTTTTACTTCGATGCCCGAGGTAGAAACATAACCTTTTTCTAAGGCTAAATAAGTAACGGCGCGGTACATCGCACCTGTATCGATATAGACGTAGCCCAACGCTTTGGCTACGGCTTTGGCAGTAGTACTCTTTCCTGTTGAGGAATAGCCGTCAATGGCAATGATAATATTCATTTTGTTAAATGTTAGGTGTTAGGTATTAGGTGTTAGGTATTCGTTAATCCATTTACTAAGGGCGTGTACCCACAAATTGGAGTCGTTGAGACAGGGAACCATTTTGAATTCTTCTCCGCCATTTTCGCGGAAAGTTTTGCCTCCAGCCATTTCAATTTCTTCGAGTGTTTCTACACAATCGGTAACAAAAGCTGGGGTAATAACCGCTAATTTTTTCACGCCTTGTTGAGCGAGTTGGGCTATTTTATCGGCAGTAAAGGGGGTTATCCACTTATCGTTGCCCAAACGCGATTGGAATGATTGTGAGTAGGTATTTTCTTTCAATTCTAATTTTTCGGCTAACAAACGTGTAGTTTCAAAACAATGACTTCGGTAACAATATTTTCCTTCCTCACTATAGGGATTGCAACAGGAGGTATTTTCCACTATATTTTTGTGAGCAGGGGTAGGAGAGGTTTTGCGCAGATGGCGTTCGGGCACTCCGTGATAAGAGAACAGCAGATGGTCGCAAGGGTTGTTTTCTAAGTATTTGCGGGTTACTTCGGCTAATGCCTCAATATACTCGGGGCGGTGAAAGAAAGCAGGGAATTTTATAAGTTTCATTTTTGGGAACTGCTTTTTTACCAATTGCTGAGCGAATACCTCAATAGTTTGAGTGGTAGCCATTGCATACTGAGGGTAAAGGGGCATCAAAAGCACCTCGTCTACTCCTTGGTCGTGCAACTGTTGCAAACCACTGGCTATACTAGGATTACCATAGCGCATAGCCATTACAACGGGGATAGAGACTTGCTGTTGTATTTTTTCAGTGAGTCGTTTAGTGATTACAATGAGAGGAGAGCCTTCGTCCCACCATATTTTTTGATAAGCTTTGCTTGTTTTTGGCGGACGTGTATTGAGGATGATGCCATTCACCAAAGTGTAACGCAATAGGTAAGGCAAATCAATTATACGTTCGTCCATTAAAAATTCTCTTAGGTATCGCTTGATATCCTTTACAGCAGGGGAATCAGGCGACCCTACATTTACGAGTAATACTCCTTTTTTAGACATTTTTTAGTTAGTGAAAAAGTTAAAAGTGAAAATGTTTATTCAATATTAGTGTTTTTCTTCATTTGGCGGAGAGCGCTTTCGGCGAGTTCTTCTTCTATATCGGCTTCAGTTTTGTCTTTTTCCATTTTGCCGTCTTTACGTTTTTGAGCACTTACGGAAAGTATGCATCCTAAAGCTATACAAGTTACTAAAAATGAAGTTCCTCCACTACTGATAAGTGGGAGGTTTTGCCCTGTAACTGGGAAGAGTTCTACTGCTACTCCCATATTGATAACTGCTTGCAGGAGTATAGGGATGCCTAAGCCTAACACTAACAACTGACCGTATAGGGTGGGTGCTTTGAGTGAAATTGCTACAATGCGAACGAGCAATAGTATGTAGAGTAACATTATGAATATAGCTCCTACAGTTCCCCATTCTTCGGTGATGATAGCAAAGATAAAGTCGGAGGAGCTTTGAGGGAGGAAGTTTTTCATTGTGCTTTTGCCAGGGCCTTGACCTAACCCTATTCCTTTGGCTATAGCCATTTTAGAGCGTTCAATTTGGTAGCCTTCTTTTTCGTCGTCACCAGCGGTAAAGGATTCGATACGGCTCATCCAAGTATCGACCCTATTAGGCATTACTTCGGGAAAAGCTTTTACAAACAAGAAGAAAACTCCCATAAAAGCAATAGCTATAAGCATAGCCGAGAGTATGTGTTTCATTGGGAATTTACCTAAGAACGATAGAATTACCACCGAAGTGAGTATGAGTACGGCGGTAGAGAGGTTAGATATCATAATCAACCCTGAGATGAGTCCTACCGGCACCCATAGGGGTAAGAAAGTTTCTCTGAAGGTGAGTTTTTTGCCGTAATTCTTAGCTAAATAGGAAGCTACATAAGCCATTAGTACGACTAAAGCGAGTGCTGAAGGCTGAAATGAAATTCCCCAGACACTGAGCCAACGGCTGGCGTTAGCACCTTCGATAGTAGTTCCTTTGAGGAGTGTGATAAGCAAGAGAAGCACCACAACTGGAAGTAGTAATTTTGACCAAACGCGAAATTGAGCATAAGGGCGCTTGTGTACCAAATAAAGAATTGTATAACCTCCTGCAACAAAAACTAAATGTTTGACGAGATAGCCTATAGTTGTTCCTTTCCCAACAACATACACCAAGTTTGTACTAGTGCTATAGACTGCTGGGAGAGAAGCGAGTGTGAAGAGCAGGATAGTTACCCATAGTCCTCGGTCTCCTTTGATGTGTGTAGAGAGCCATTCTTGCATCACCTAAACAGAGATTACAAGCGAGCTACAGCTGCTTTAAATTGGTCGCCACGATCTTCGTAGCTTTTGAATAAATCGAAACTTGCACAAGCTGGAGAAAGCAGTACGGTATCTCCTTCGGCAGCAAATTTTTTGGCGATTCTCACGGCTTCGTCCATAGATTGGGTTTCTATCATTTCTTTTCCGCTATTGCTAAAAGAGCGCAAGATAGGTTCGTTATCAACGCCTAAGCACACGATAGCTTTTACTTTTTCGTGTACATAGGGTAACAAGGCGTTGTAGTCGTTGCCTTTGTCTTGACCGCCTACTATCCACACGATAGGGGTTTTAATGGTATCGAGGGCAAAATACACTGAGTTCACATTGGTTGCTTTAGAGTCGTTTACATAAGTAACGCCGTCTACCACTTTTACTTCTTCGAGGCGGTGGTCGGCACCTTTAAATCCTTTGAGGCTGTCGCGCAAAGAGTTGTTGCGAATATTTACCAAGCGGGCTGCTACACTTGCAGCCATTGTGTTTTTGATATTGTGTTTACCACGCAAGCTGATTTCTTCTACATCGATTTCAGTAGTTTCAGCAGTTTGATTTTCTAACATAATGTGTATTTTGTTATCTTTTAGGAAAGCTCCGTAGGGGAGTTCTTTTTCTATGGAAAAGGGTATGAGTTTAGCTTTTAGGGTATGGTGTTGTAACCATTCTTCAATCACTGGGTCATCGGCATCGTAGATGAGGTAATCGTTTTCGGTTTGATTCATCGCGATGCGGAATTTAGAGGCGATATAGTTCTCGAACTTGTAGTCGTAGCGATCTAAATGGTCGGGGGTGATGTTGAGCAGTATTGCGATATGAGGGGCGAAATGCTCAATGCCATCCAACTGAAAGCTACTAATTTCAAGTACATAATAGGGTGGATTTTCGGTAGCTACCAATTCGGCAAAGCTATAGCCTATATTGCCGCCTAAGCCTACTTGCAAACCTGCTTCTTTAAAGATGTGATGAGTGAGCAAGGTAGTGGTGGTTTTACCATTACTGCCGGTGATGCCCACAATGAGACTATGTGTATACTCACTGGCAAATTCAATTTCCGAGATAATGCGGATACCTTTTTCGCGAGCTTTTTTCACGATAGGGGCTTTATCGGGGATGCCAGGGCTTTTCATAATCACATCGGCAGAGAGGATTTTCTCTTCGGTGTGAGTACCTTCTTCCCATTCTATTCCCTCGTTAGTGAGGGTTTCACGATAGTGAGGTTTAAGGGAATTTTTATCGGAAAGGAATACCTCCCAACCTTTTTGTTTACCCAAAATTGCGGTACCTACACCGCTCTCACCACCGCCTAATATTACTAAGCGTTTCATTCTTAAATCCTTTAATACTAAGGAGTACTATTATTTTGGGGCAAAGGTAAGAATAATTTGTCAATTAGCAAATTTGAAAATTAGCAAATTTGGAAATTTACTTCTATTCGGAGTTTGTCTGAAAAAGTTTTTTTTCTTTAAGGGCGTTTGCAGCACATACCCAGCTATCGCTGGCTTTCCTACACAACATAGTCTGAAAAATGATTGATTATCAGAATAATCAACTTTAGTAAAGTGTGATACTTTGCCAAAGTATAGGACATAAATACGATTTTGGGACTTTTTCTGAAAAAATATCTAATATTTCTTACTATTATAGCCTTTATTTCCAAGACATATAAGTTATTGTTTTAAATACAAACGCCGTGTGTTGTTTGAATATTTTTTTGTTGGTTTACTAATTATCTGTATCTTTGCGTTTTGTAACCAACATAATAGAATATCATACTATGAATAAGAATACAGTTTTGGGGTGGGCAACCCTTATAATGATTGTAGTAGGCTTAGGGCTTATCGCCTTGGGAGCTTTTAAATACAACGAAGTTGCAGGCTTTGGCTTTGGAGCTGTAGGCATTGGTTTCTTCGCTATTGCTTGGGTGTTCAATGCCCTTAAAGGAAGAGTGTAATAATTAGCTAATTTGTCAATGAGCAAATTGGCAAATTTACAAATCGACAAATGAATATGATTCCAGAACAATTTCAAGTAAAACCGTTTCGCCAAGAGACTTATCTCATTGATGGCGAACTCCGTGAGTGGAAAGGTGAGTTCACTGATATTTATTCCACTATTTCATCTACTGAAAAGTATGCACACACACTCTTAGGCAGTGTACCTTCGCTGGGTGAAAGCGATGCTTTAGAAGCTTTACATTCGGCTACTGAGGCTTATAACAAGGGTAAAGGTTTATGGCCTACAATGAAAGTGAAAGACCGCATCAGCGCTATGCTCAAGTTTGTAAAACAGATGGAAAAACAACGCGATGAGGTGGTAAAACTGATGATGTGGGAAATTGGTAAAAATTTAGATGACTCTCGCAAAGAGTTTGACCGTACAGTAGAATACATCTATGACACTATCAACGCTTATAAGGAACTTGACAACGAATCGTCTAAATTTGTACGCCGTGATGGGGTGTATGCTCTTATTCGTCGTGGCCCTTTAGGCGTTGTGCTCTGTTTAGGTCCTTACAACTACCCACTAAATGAGACTTTTGCGCTTATCATTCCCGCACTTATTATGGGTAATACCGTTATTTTCAAGCCTGCTAAACACGGGGTATTACTCTTTACGCCTCTGTTAGAAGCTTTCCAAAATTCTTTTCCTCGTGGGGTAATCAACATTCTCTATGGGCGTGGTCGCACAGTAGCTCCGCCTATTATGCAAAGTGGCAAAGTGGATGTATTGGCGCTCATAGGCAACAGCAAAACAGCTATTGCACTACAAGACCAGCACCCTAAGAAAAACCGTTTGCGCCTTGTTTTTGGCTTAGAAGCTAAAAACCCAGGAGTTATCCTCCCCGATGCTAACTTAGATTTAGCAGTAGACGAATGTGTAAAAGGAGCCTTATCGTTTAACGGACAGCGTTGTACAGCATTGAAAATTCTTTATGTACACGCTAAAATAAAAGATGAGTTTTTAAAGCGTTTTGCTGAAAAAGTAGATGCCCTTAAATTCGGTAATCCGTGGGAAGAGAAAGTAGCCCTCACTCCCCTACCCGAGGTAGAAAAACCTGCTTTCTTACAAGAACTCATAGATGATGCGCTTGCTAAAGGGGCTACCATTCAGAACAAAAAAGGCGGTGAACGCACGGATAACTTTATCTTCCCAGCAGTACTCTACCCTGTTTCTAAGGATATGAGAGTGTACAATGAGGAGCAATTTGGCCCACTTGTACCTGTAAAACCTTTCTCTAACATCAATGAGATTATTGATGAGATTTCGGATTCTAAATACGGACAACAAATCAGTTTGTTTGGAGAAGACCCTCACGAGCTTTCCCCACTAATTGATATGTTAGTGAATATGCTTTGCCGCGTGAATTTGAACAGTTTATGTCAGCGAGGTCCAGATGTATTCCCGTTCACTGGTAGAAAAGACTCGGCTGTGGGTACATTAAGCGTACACGATGCCTTGCGCTCATTCTCTATCCGTACCTTTGTATCGTTCCAAAACAACGATTACAACGACAAGATAGTAGAGAATTTATTGCGTACTGGTGCGTCTAACTTCATCAATACAGATTATATTCTTTAGGAGTTAGGAGTTAGGAATTAGTGATATAACAAAAAAGCTGTCTCAAAAGACAGCTTTTTTTGTTAATTATCAATTGTTAATTATTCTTTGTTCATTGTTTTCTTGCTTCCTTCATACATTTTGTACTGTAACAATCGGCTTTCTAATTTACCGTTGAAAAGTTTAATTTTGCGGGTGGGTCGCAAACCTACATATTTCATTCCCTCTAAATTGGCGGTGATAAACCACGCCTCGGTATTGGGGTAATTGCGTTTGAGAGTGTTGCCTATAGACGAGTACAACTCTTCAGTATCAGCTTGCAAACGCTCGTTGTAAGGCGGATTGAACACTATATGCAAGGGTTTTTGTTTATCTTCTTTTTCGGTTGTAAAAAAGTCCTTTTGGAATACTTGAATATAGTCACCAAGGTCGGCATTTGCGAGGTTATCTTTTGCTTTGGCTACTGCCGAAGGCGCCTTGTCATAGCCTACAATTTGATAGTGAAACTCACGTATTTTTTTGATACAACTACCAAAAATAAGATTGAAGAGGTTCTCATCAAAATCTTTCCAACGTTCAAAAGCAAATTCTTTGCGGTGTACATTGGCTGGAATATTACAAGCAATCATCGCTGCCTCAATAAGGAAAGTACCACTACCACACATAGGGTCGAGGAAGTCACATTGCCCTTGCCAACCGCTCATTATCAGTATGCCTGCCGCTAATACCTCGTTGATAGGTGCTATATTAGTAGCTGTACGGTAACCGCGTTGGTGGAGAGAAGTGCCTGAACTATCAAGCGATACAATCACCTCATTGCGCTGGATATGAATGTGAATTGCCACATCGGGGTGGAGCACATCTACACTGGGGCGACGCCCTGTAGCGTTGCGAAAAGCATCGGCGATAGCATCTTTAGCTTTGAGAGCGACATATTGTGTATGGTTGAATATCTCGGTTTGCAGGGTAGCTGTTACAGCAAAAGTTTGGCTAAGATCCAAAACTTCTTGCCAATTGAAGTCGTAAAGTTTTTGGTAATACTCTTTTTCGTTGTGGATGTAGAAAGAGTGGATAGGTTTGAGGATTTTTAGGGCGGTGCGCAAACAGAGGTTTGCTTTGTACATAAAGCCTTTATCGCCTTCAAATTGCACGCTGCGCACACCTTTAGTTACGTGCATAGCACCTAAATTGCGAAGTTCGTCAGCCAATATATCTTCAAAACCGAAGAAAGTTTTGGCTACCATTTTATAATTTTTTTCCATATTGCTGGTAATGTTCAACTAACAATTGCCGATTGCTCATCAACAATTATTTTCAGGCGACAAATGTAATACTTTTTTTTGAATTGGCAAATTTGCTAATTAGCTAATTATGTAGTATCTTTGCCAAAAATATGGAATATTATGTGTTACACTATCACTATCAATAGCAACAGTGTACAAGCTCAAAACCTTGTAAACTACATCAAAACCTTTGATTTTGCAGAGGTTACCCCTATTTTTTCTGAGGAAGTATTAGAAGCCTCTAAAGCAACAAAAATGACTCCAGAGGAAATTATAGCAGCCGCTGAAGAATACCAAATGACTCCTGAAGACTATGCTTTTACTATGATTATTTCTAAAAAGGTTAATCGCGGCATTGCTAAAAGAATGTGTAAAGACTTTAATATACCTTACAAAGGTTAGAAAACTATGATTATCATTGCCGACAGTAATATTTTTATGAGTGCTTTAATCTCTCCTAATGGTTTTGTAGCTAATATTTTAGCAGAGAGAAAAAAAATACAATACATAGCACCTGACTACCTTATCAAAGAAGTTACTGAACATATAACAGATATTGTACCTCGTCTCAAAAATAATAAGACTAAGAAACAATTATTGGCTGAATTTAAACAATTATTAGAAGGTATCACTATTGTGAATATAAAAAAAGAAGTTAGTAAAGATCTTATTTTGAAAGCTGAAGAGATAACTAAAGATATCGACTACAATGATTATCCTTTTATAGCTCTACATTTAGAGATTAAACACAAAATCTGGACGATGGACAATTTTCTAAGAAATAGACTTACTGAAAAAGGGTATGGACATTTCTTTATTTCTATTGAAGAATTAAGTAAACACCTCTACAAAAAGAAACAATGAACTTTCTACATACTGCCGATTGGCATTTAGGACAAACATTCTACCAATACGACCGTTACGAAGAGCAGCAATTTTTCCTAAACACTCTCCTACAACTACTGGAAACTGAAGCTATTGAGGTACTCCTTATCAGTGGTGATGTGTTCGATACTGCTAACCCTTCGGTAGCTGCTACCAAACAATTCTATCACTTCTTACACCAAGCTACCGAACGTTTCCCCCACTTACAAATCATTGCTATTGCAGGTAATCACGATTCTCCCGTACGGCTTGAAATGCCTCAGCCTCTTTTAGAAAATACTCAAGTGCACTTAATAGGACACATCAAGAGAAACGAAATTCACGAAATTGACTACGATGCTCTTATCCTTCCACTTTACAGCAAAGGCGAGATTGCAGCTTACTGTCTTGCTGTGCCTTTTCTGCGTTTAGGCGATACACCTAAAACTGATGATTTTTCGGATTACAGCAAGGGAATTGCCACTTTTTACCAAGAAATTACCGAAAGAGCTTTGGCTATTGCCAACGGTAAACCGCTGATTGCTATGGGACACTTACACGCCTCGGGGGCTGAACTCAGCGAAGAAGATACTGCCGAACGTCCTATCATTGGGGGAATGGAGAGTATATCTCCCTCAAGTTTTCCAAAAGCGCTCCAATATATTGCTTTAGGGCATATTCACAAAGCACAAGCCTTGGGCGATACACATATACGTTATGCAGGGAGTCCTATCCCTCTTTCGTTTTCTGAAAAACACTATACCCACCAAGTTGTAACTTTTTCTATAGAAAACGGATATGTACAAGGCATCAAACCTATTCCTCTACCTATCCACATCCCTTTGCTCAGTATTCCTGAGCGTGCACTTCCTCCTGAGGAGGTTTTACATCTTCTCACAGCTTTACCCGAAGCAACAAGTGAGAGTGTAGCTCCCTATTTAGAAGTGAAAGTACTGCTCAAAGAGCCTGCTCCCGAACTGAAAAATAGCATTCTAAAAACTATTGCTAACAAGCACGTGCGCTTAGCGCGTATTGATGTGCGCTACCAGCAACAAAACAAAACTCAACAAACTGTTTTACAAAGTGAACTCACCCTCAACGACTTACAGCCTTATGAGGTATTACAGCGCGTGTATGAAAACAAATACCACGCTCCTCTACCCGATTTTTACAAACCCTTGTTTGAAGAGGCAATGGGGTTAGTGGAAAGTGAAGAATGAAAAGTGAAAAATCATTAATTGTTAATCGTTAATTATCAATTATTAATTGTTTTTTGTATCTTTGCCCCCAAATAGAAAAGAATGACCTTGAAACACTTTATATATTTCTTCATTGGGGCACTATTTCCTTTACTCTCTTTTGCTCAAGAAGAGGAGGGAACTCCTAATGGCAAAGAGGGAGGCGTAACCTTCAAATCACTACGCCCTAAAAAAAAGAAAGACAGTATTACTTTCACAGCACGCGACTATAAAATCATCACCTATACCCGCGATACTACCTCTATAGACACCTCGCTTACGATGCAGAAGTATTACCTGAACAACGAATGGGGCAAGGATATGTTTGGCAAGATGCCTTTCTCAAATATGGGGCAGCCCTATAACACAATGGCTTACGATTTCCGCCGTCAGGACTATGTACCTTCAATGGGAGCTGAAGCTAAAAAACAACTCTACCTTACCCCCGAGGAGATTACTTACTACCATTTGCCTACCCCCCTTACCGAGTTCACTTACAAAAGCGGTATGGAGCAAGGTCAGTTTCTAAACACCCTATTTTCCATAAACTTACAGCCAAATTTCAATTTCTTCATCGCCTACAAAGGTTTGCGTTCGCTCGGTAAATACCAACGTATCTTGGTGAGCAATGGCAATTTTAGGGCAGGATTTTCGTACGTATCACCTAACAAAAAATACACTGCTTTTGCACACTTTGCCTCTCACGATATCACCAGTCAGGAGAATGGAGGCATTGTAACGCCCGAGCAGTTTGAAGGCGGTGAACAGCAGTTTAAAAATCGAGCAACCATAGATGTGCAATTGCTCTATGCCGAGAATTCTCGCGAGAGCAAACGCTATTTTTTGCAACACGACTACGCTTTTTTGCGCAACCGCGATTCGTTAGCTTCATACAAGCAAATACGCTTCCGCCATTTGTTTAATTACGAAACTGAGTTCTATACTTATGACGAAACTCAAAGTAGCAATTATTTTGGAGAAGCATACGTACCCAAAAACTTACACGACAAAGCACGCTTGCAACGAATGACCAACCGCGCAGGGGCTGAACTTGAATTGCCGTATTTGGGCAGAACTTTCCTCTTTGGGAATGCTTATTTCTATAACTATTACTTCCAAAATGCTTACTTCGTATCGGGGGTGTTACAACGCCACCAAATCAAGGATACCGACCTGAGTTTAGGGATACAATGGCACAAAAAAGTAGGCGGTTTTAGCATAGAAGCTGAAGGAGAACAAACCTTTATAGGCAAAATGACGGGTACTAAACTCAGCGGCAAACTCGCTTATGCTTTCAACGATAAGAACAGTATTACTGCTGGTGCTGAATTACATTCGGCTATGCCTAATTTCAACTATTTGCTCTACCAAAGCGACTACAAACAGTTTAATTGGGACAATTATTCATCGTTTAAAAAACAGAATACCCAAACGCTCTATGGCGATTTGAAAACTCAATGGGGAAATGCTTCACTAAGTCTCACCAACCTCAACGATTACACTTATTTTCAAGTAGAAACTTTAGGACAAGTACGCCCTGAGCAGTACAGTGGTAACATTCAATATTTGCAACTAAAAGTACAAAAAGAGTTCAAATTTGGCAAATGGGGATTGGATAATACAATGCTCTACCAACAAGTAGTGCAAGATAGTGACATCCTCAATGTGCCTACTTTCGTAACCCGCAATAGTTTTTACTTCGCTTCACACTTGTTCAACAAGGCAATGTACTTACAAACGGGTATAGGTTTCAATTATTTTACGAAATACTACGCCAATCAGTACAACCCACTATTAGGAGAATTTGCGGTACAAACAACCGAAAAAACAGGTAGTTTCCCGATGTTTGATTTCTTCTTCAACGCCAAAGTGCGCACAATGCGTATTTTCTTCTCCTTAGAACAATGGCAGGTGCCCGTGAGCAATTGGCTAAAAATGGGAAATCCTTACAACTACTATTCAGCTCCACGCCAGCCATATAGAGATTTTATTATCAGGTTAGGCATCAAGTGGGATATCTTCAGTTAATAGGTAACAAGTTTTATGACAAAAAAGACAATTTTCGACACACAAGTATTAGGACACCCTGCGGGGCTATTCGTGCTCTTCTTTACTGAAATGTGGGAACGCTTCTCCTTCTACGGGATGCGCGTACTTCTCATCAATTTCCTCACAATGACCCTCATAGGCTACAATCCTGGTTGGGCGTGGAGCACCGAAAATGCTGGGGCACTCTTCGGTACTTATGTGATGCTCCTCTACCTTACTCCTATCTTAGGCGGTATGATTGCCGATAAAATTACCGGCTACCGCTGGGCTGTAATTATAGGAGCAGTAATTATCACCTTAGGACACGTATCGATGGCTTTTGAGACTGAATTTTCACTCTACTTAGGTCTCACCCTCTTGATTATCGGCACAGGTTTTTTCAAACCTAATATGGTATCTTTTGTCTCTCAGATGTACAAAGATCTCCCTGAAAAGAAAGACGCTGCTTATACGATTTTTTATATGGGGGTAAACTCGGGTGCTTTTTTCGGGATGATGCTCTGTGGCTACTTAGCTGAACGCATTGGCTGGAATTGGGGCTTCGGTTTAGCGGGAGTCTTTATGCTTTTAGGTACCATACAGTTTTGGTTTGCCAAACCGCTTTTTGGTGATATAGGCAGCAAACCGCAAACTACAACTGATACCCCACAAGAAATAACACACAACGAGGAAGATAAACGCAACCCATTCACTACCGTTGATAAAATCCTTATAGCCCTCGCGGCAATCATAGGAATTGGCTATGCCCTCAACGACCCTCTTTCCAAAATATGGAACATCGACCTCTTTGCGTGGGCTTCAATGCCCGCACTTAAAGGGCAATATGTGATGGTAATTATAGGGGTCATCGCCTTCTTTTACCTGATAGGCAGTCGTATCGTACGTTACACTCCCATAGTGCGCGACCGTATGCTCACCGTGGTTATCTTTGGTTTCTTTGTAGTCTTCTTCTGGCTCGCTTTCGAGCAAGGAGCTTCCTCATTAGTAATTTTCGCCCGCGACAATGTAGAGCGTGAATTGCACGGCAATTGGGCAACAATTTACAACATTTTTAATGCACTACTCACCGTAATTCCGCTATTGCTCATCACCTATGTGCTTTTCCTGCTGATAAAGAAAACGTACAAAAAGATATTCCCCGCAGTAATTGTGCTCTTGGTGTGCTTCACTCTCGTGTGGGGTATCGCCGTGTGGATGCTCAACCGCGATTTTAAAACCACAGCTTATAGTGTGGCGTATAAGGCCTACGAACAAGTAGATACTGATAACCACACCACCTATATACCTATTACAGAGGAAAACCGCAACGCCCACCCCGAACTGAAAATCGTTGAGCGCACTACCATTATAGGTGTAACCGATGCTCGTCTAAACGTAGGGCAAGAAATCAAACTACTCAGCAAGAACAACAAGAATACTTCCTTCGCCTATGCCGATACCGAAAAAATACAATGGGCTAAACAACGCGGCACAACTCTCAATACCGATAACGGACTCATCGTCGCTCAAGTAAAAGAAGAACGCGACAACTGGGTAGAGGCTACTACTTCGTGGTTTTCTATACTGAACTCCTTTTTTATCATTGCTTTAGCAAGCATATTCTCTCGTTGGTGGGATAGCCGTTTCAATCCTCCTGCAGCCGTAAAATACGGACTCGGATTACTGATGCTCTCCATTGGGTTCGGCTTGTTAGCTATTGGGGCGTATGGCGTTACCCAAGGAATAAAAGTGAGTATGCTATGGCTCGTATTTGCCTATATGTTCAACACAATGGGAGAACTCTGCCTTTCCCCTGTGGGACTTTCGTACGTCTCTAAGCTCGTTCCTGCTCGAATGATTGCCTTTATGTTTGGCGTATGGTACCTTGCCGTCGCTATTGGCCATAAATTAGCAGCTGTGGTGGGCGGACAAATAGAAAATATCACCAAAGAATATAGCCTCTCTACCTTTTTCTTGATATTCACCATCGTGCCTGCCGTAGCAGGAGTGCTCATCATCCTCATCAATCCATTTGTAAAAAAACTGATGCACGGAGTGAAATAGGAATTAGGCGTCAGGTTTCAATATAAATTTTACCAAAGTTTTTTATCACATAACATTCTATAAAATAATACTTTACAGAATATAACAAAATAAAACAATATTAAAAATTTGTAGTTTCAAAAAAATTATTATACCTTTGTCTCTGTATTTGTAAAACGAAATACAATGGCTATATTTAACAACAAAGAAAGAGATAATAGAAACATTATGGCAGCAGACAATACATTAGGAAGCAGCAACCGCATCGTAGCGGAAACAAAATTCAAAGGAGAAATCCACTCTAAATCCGATTTTAGAATTGATGGAGAAGTAGAAGGTACTTTTGAAACTTCTGGTAAATTGGTGATAGGCAGAACCGGTGTAATTAAAGGCACTGTGATTTGCGAAAACGCCGATATCGAAGGCAAAGTAACTGGTACCCTAAAAGTAAGTAGTGTACTCAGCTTAAAATCAACCGCTGTGGTAGAAGGTGAAGTACACGTCGATAAACTTGCTATCGAACCAGGTGCTGTATTCAACGTAACTTGTACAATGAAAGGGGCTAAATCTTTTGTAAATGACAACAAACCTCAACCCCTTGAAAAAGTCAATAAATAAGCAGAGTAACTCCTCACAAGCAAAACTACAAATGGCTATGCGTATAGCCATTTGTAGTTTTTGGTATTTGGCAGGTTGGGCAATAGGTACTGGTACTTTGTACAGCTGCTACAACTATAGTATAGAATCACAAGGTGTTAGCTTGTTCTATTCATTAGATAAGTTATTGCTTTTTCATTGTGGCATTTCAGTTTTAGTGTTTATCATCATTCTTGTGGTACACTTAAAACGCCCCTTATACACCGCCTTTGCCTTTGTAGCGGGCTTTGTACTGCGACTTATAGCTGTGATTCTCTTCTGTTTACCTTTAGAAAAACTCACAAACTCTCAACCCCTATACGAACTACTTTTTATAGCCTTACCTACTTTCTATTTTATAGCCTTAGAAACAGTTATTGCCATTCGATTGGTGAAATCAGCAAGTCGACAAATTGACAAATCAACAAATTAATTATGCGCATTTTAGCTATAGACTACGGAACCAAACGCACAGGTATTGCTGTAACCGACCCCCTGCAAATTATCGCTTCGGGGCTTTGCACAGTAGAAACCCCTACCCTACTCGCTTTCCTAAAACAATACACTGCCGAGGAAGCCGTAGAAGCCTTTGTGATTGGGCAACCTAAACGACTCAACAACGAGGATTCCAGCGTAGAAACTCACATTCAGCAGTTTATAACACAATTGCAAAAAGAATTCCCTACAATCTCTATACATCGCCAAGACGAACGCTTTACCTCTAAACTCGCTTTCCAAACGATGATTGATAGCGGACTAAAAAAAAAACAACGCCAAAATAAGGCGCTCATCGATGAAATAAGTGCTACCATTATCTTACAAGAATTTTTATCAGGTAAGAAATAATAACAAAAATATTTAACCAATGAAAAAGTTTATTATCACTATTGTATGTATGTTGTGTGTTGCGCCTCTTCTTTTTGCGCAAACTCTTTCATCTCCTAACGGGAACCTCAAACTCTCATTTCGGCTTACTGAAAAAGGTACGCCTATGTATGCCTTAACTTTCAAAGGCAAAACAGTCATCAGCGAGAGTGCTCTGGGGTTTGTAATCAACCAAAAGGAGGATTTCAACAGCAATTTTGAAATCACAGATGTTCAATTTGCTGAAGCTAATAGTGTATGGCAACCCGTATTGGGCGAAAACAAAGAAATACGAGACCATCACAAAGAAATGTTCGTCCGTCTCACTCAAAAAAACAACGGACGACAATTGCACTTGCGCTTTCGCTTGTTCAACGACGGTTTAGGTTTCCGTTATGAATTTCCAGTGCAAGCTAACTTTCGTCACTTTAGAATTCAAGAAGAGCTTACTGCTTTCCAACTTTCGGGTAACCACAAGGCTTTTTGGATTCCCGCTGACTACGACACCAACGAGTTTCCTATTACCACTTCTGCTATTTCGGAAATTCCTAAACTTATCGACAAAGTGCGCGAAGAGCCTTTGGCTGCCAAAGCACCTACTCCCAATGTAGCTGTACAAACGCCTTTGATGCTCAAATCAAATGATGGATTGTACATCAATCTGCACGAGGCTGCTTTGGTAAATTACCCTTCAATGATGCTCAACGTCAGTGCTGTCGAACATCAGTTATCAGCTCATTTAGTCCCCGATAAGAATGGGGTAAAAGGCTATATTCAAACAGGTAGCGTAACGCCGTGGCGCACGATAGTAGTAAGCGATGATGCCCGTGATATTTTAGCTTCTAACCTTATCCTCAACCTCAACGAACCCTGTAAAATCGCCGATACTTCTTGGATTCACCCTACTAAATACATAGGCGTTTGGTGGGAGTATTTCATAGGAGGCGGCAGTACGTGGGCTTACTCCGATGACCGCGATATTACCATTGGCGTTACCGATTATACAAAACTAAAACCTAACGGACATCACGGTGCTAATACCGAGCACGTAAAACAATACATCGATTTTGCCGCTCAACACGGTTTTGATGCCGTTCTTGTGGAAGGTTGGAACGAGGGCTGGGAAGATAATTATGCTTACGACAAAGAGCGCATCTACAGCTTTACCAAAGCTTACCCCGATTTTGATGTACAAGCACTACACCAATACGCCGCTTCCAAAGGAGTAAAACTGATTATGCACCACGAAACTACCTCCTCAGTAGTTGATTACGAACGACACCTGCACGAGGCTTTCCGCTTTATGAACGACAATGGTTACGACGCCGTGAAAACAGGTTATGTTGGACCTATTATTCCGCGCAGCGAATACCACGACGGACAATGGATGGTAAATCACTACAACTATGTAGCCGAAACCGCTGCTAAGTACCGCATAATGGTCAATTCTCACGAGGCGGTGAGACCTACCGGTATGAGCCGTACTTACCCTAACTGGGTAGCCCAAGAGAGTGCACGCGGTACCGAATTTGAGTCGTTCAACGGCAATAGCCCCGAACATACTACTATCCTCCCCTTCACCCGCTTAATGGGTGGCGCTATGGACTATACCCCTGGTATTTTTGAAGGCGATTTGAGCCGATATGGCAACAACAAAGCCAAACGTAGCACTACCCTTGTGAAGCAGTTAGCGCTCTACGTAACAATGTACAGTCCGTTGCAAATGGCAGCCGACTTGCCCGAGAACTACGAAAAACACCTTGATGCTTTCCAATTTATCAAAGATGTGGCAGCCGACTGGGATAATACTTATATTTTAGAAGCCGAACCCGGCGATTACATCACCATTGCCCGCAAAGCTAAAGGTAAAAACGAGTGGTTTGTAGGCGCTATCACCGATGAAAACGCCCGTGAAGCTCTCGTTGATTTCAGTTTTCTACCCAAAGGAAAAACCTATACCGCTACCCTCTACACCGACGGTAAAAATGCCGATTGGCGTACCAATCCCAATAGTTACTCCATCAAAACAATGAAAGTAACTCAAAAAACCAAACTCAAACAACGCCTTGCCCCCAGTGGTGGCTTGGCTATAAGTATCAAGTGATTATGAAACATTTTTTTTTCATTATAGGCTTCATTTGCTGTGCTTCACTGAATGCCCAAGACCCGTGGTTGCTCAAAGCAGAGACCATCAACCCCGCGAACTATTACGGGGTTACAATAGGCAATGGAATGATAGGGATGCGTTCTTCTGCTGTACCCCTACAAATAGACCAAGTAATCATAGCAGGGTTGTACGATTACGGCAAAAGTAGGGTAGTTTCGGCTATGCCTAATATCAATCCATTACAACTGCGAATGGCTATTGATTACGAGGATATCAACACTCATTCTGTTAGTGATTTCACTCAAGAATTAGATATGCGCAATGGGGCGTTCTCAGGTCACTTCAATTTTAAAGACAAAGCTAAAGTTACCTACACTTATTATGCCTTGAGGCACTTGCCTCACACCTTGCTGTTAGACATCAGCATTACCCCTTTGCGCGATATTACACTTCTGGCAGAGAACATTCTAACCACCCCCGATGGCTTCCGCAACCCTCAAAACTACTTCAATGAAATCAATCCGCCTCACGCTCATATCCCATTGCTTACTACGGTGGCTCAAACACCAGCAGGGAATGCCAAAGTAGCAGTGAGTAACGCTTTTCTTTTTAGAAAAAAATATGGTGACGCTCCCCAAATATTGCACGAAATGAGAGACTACAATAGTCACCTAATGCAATTCACTCATAGACTAAAAGCAGGCGAAACCTATTCTTTCTCACTAATTGGCAACCTAATAAGCTCTCAGCACTCTGCCGACCCTTATAATCAAGCCGAAAGACTCTGTACTTACGCTTTCTTGCAGGGACACGAGGCGCTACTTGCAGGACATAACAAACAGTGGGCAAAACTCTGGGAAAGCAACATTGAGATTGAGGGAGATGCACAGGCTAATCAGGACATCCACAATATGTTATACCACTTATACGCTTCGGTAAGTGAGCTCCATTCCTTTTCTCTTTCTCCTTATGGGTTAAGCCACACAGGGTATATGGGACACATATTTTGGGATACCGAAATGTGGATGTATCCTCCTTTGTTATTATTGCACCCCGAAATAGCTAAAAACCTCGTCAACTATCGCTATCAAAGGTTAGAACGCGCCCAACACAACGCTGCTCTACACGGTTATCAAGGGGCGATGTTCCCTTGGGAAAGTGCCACATCAGGAGAAGAAGATACCCCCGTATGGGCACTAACAGGTACTTACGAGCATCACATCACTGCCGATATAGCTATAGCTGTATGGAATTACTATTGTGTAACTAAAGATAAAGAGTGGTTGCGTCGCATAGGCTATCCCATTTTAGAAAGTACCGCTACCTTTTGGCAAAGCCGAGTGAGTGAACAAGCTCCCTATCAAATTAAAAACGTAGTATGTGCCGATGAATGGGCTGAAAATGTAGATAACAACGCCTATACCAATGCAGCTGCTAAACTGAATTTGCTCTACGCTATTGCTGCTGCCAAAGTATTAGGGATAAAAGCTAACCCTCAATGGAAAACCATAGCCGAACAGCTCGTTTTCAGCACAATGGATAATGGCGTAACCCGTGAACACGATAGCTATACGGGGCAAGCAATCAAGCAAGCCGATGTAAACCTATTAGCTTATCCATTAAAAGTAATTACCGACAAAAAGCAAATACACAAAGATTTAGAGTATTACAAAGACAAAGTGCCTTACAACGATACTCCTGCGATGACTCAGGCTATATTCTCTCTCTTATACAGCCGATTAGGCGACCGAGAAAAGGCTTATAAGTACTTCACTGAAGCCTATCACCCTAACCTTTTGCCTCCTTTTAGAGTAATGGCCGAAACCAAAAATGGTAAGACTCCTTATTTCCTCACCGGAGCAGGAGGCGTACTACAAACGGTGATGATGGGCTTTGGAGGCTTAGATATATCCGAAGAAAAAGGCATACAACAACTGAAAACTGTAATGCCCACACATTGGAAAAAAATCACTTTAAAAGGTATCGGAATTGACAAAAAAACATATATCATATCAAATGAATAAACCTCAATCACACCCTCCTAAAGCTAAACAAATACCTCATATATTCACCGAATTTGGCAACAAGCGCACCGATAATTACTATTGGTTACGCGAGCGCGAAAACCCTGAAGTCATTACTTATTTAGAAGCCGAAAACGCCTACTATCAGGCGCAAACAGCACACACCAAACCTTTGCAAGAAACGCTCTTTGCCGAAATGAAAAGCCGCATCAAAGAGAACGACAGTTCTGTGCCTTACTTTTACAACGGTTATTGGTATCAAACTCGTTATGAAGAAGGTAAGGATTACCCTATTTATGTGCGCTACAAACAAACGCTCGAAGCTCCCGAAGAAGTGCTTTTCGATTGTAATGCGATGGCTAAAGGCAAAGCCTACTTTCACCTCGATAGCTTTGCCATAAGCGACGACAACCAGTGGGCGGTTTTTGGGGTGGATATGGTATCTCGCCGGCAATATACGTTGCAAATCAAGAACCTCAGCACAGGTGAAATACTGCCCTATAAAATCAAAAATACTAACGGACAAGCAATTTGGGCAGCCGATAATCGTGCCATTTTCTATGTAAAGAACAATATCCAAACCCTGCGTTCTTTCAAAGTATACCGCCATATTCTAGGTACTGACCCCAAAGACGATGTACTGATTTTCCACGAAAAAGACGATACTTTCGATGTGTTCGTCTACCGCGAGAAGTCTCGCAAATACCTTGTGATAGGCAGCGAAAGTACCCTTACATCCGAATATCAAATCTTAAACGCCAATACCCCTCTCGAGGCTTTCAAAGTATTCCAACCCCGCACACGAGGCTTGGAATACGATATAGCTCATTATGAGGAGTATTTTTATATTCTCACCAATAAAGACGGTGCGACTAACTTCAAACTGATGCGTACCCCCGAAAGTGCTACAACTTCCGAGCATTGGGAAGAGGTAATTGCCTATCGTCCCGAAGTACGCCTGAACGATATAGAAATTTTCAAAGATTACTTAGTAGTCGAAGAAGTGTATAACGGCTTAGAACGCATACAAATACGCTCGTGGGATGGCTCAAAAACGCATTACCTCCCCTTCAACAGCGAAACTTATACCGCCTATACTACTCAAAATATAGATTTCAACACCGAATGGCTCCGCTACAACTACCAATCATTGGCAACTCCTGCCTCTATTATAGAATATAATATGCGCACTGGCGAAGAGCGCCTGCTAAAAGAACAAGAAGTATTAGGCGGGAACTTCAACAAAGATAATTATATAGAAGAACGCCTTTGGGCAACTGCCCCCGACGGAGTAAAAGTTCCCATTTCGCTCATCTACCGCAAAGACATAGTGAAAAACGGGCAAAATCCTTTGTTACTGTACGGTTATGGCTCGTACGGAGTAACCATCAATCCTTATTTTTCTACCACTCGTTTGAGCTTGTTAGACCGCGGTTTTATCTATGCTATTGCACATATCCGCGGGGGAGAATATTTAGGTCGCCAATGGTATGAAGATGGCAAACTCCTCAAAAAGAAAAACACATTTACCGATTTTATCGCTTGTTCTCAGTTTCTCATCGCCGAAGGCTACACCTCTCCCGAACATCTATTTGCCGAAGGTGGCTCGGCTGGAGGTTTGCTAATGGGTGCCGTGGTGAATATGGCACCGCAATTGTATAAAGGCATTATCGCATCAGTGCCTTTTGTGGATGTGGTAACCACAATGCTCGACGACAGTATTCCGCTCACTACGGGCGAATACGACGAGTGGGGAAATCCTAATAACGAGGAATATTACAATTATATGCTCTCCTATTCCCCTTACGACCAAGTGCGAGCCCAAGCCTATCCAGCAATGTACGTGAGTACCGGTTTGCACGACTCACAAGTTCAGTATTGGGAGCCCGCCAAATGGGTAGCTAAACTGCGAGAACTCAAAACCGACGACCATCCGCTGTATTTAGATACCAATATGGAAGCTGGTCACGGCGGTGCCTCAGGACGCTTTGAAGCCCTAAAAGAAACTGCAAAAGAATACGCTTTCCTGCTAACTTTGCATAATCAATAATAGCCTTTTTTGTGTCATACTTTGTAGGGGCGTTTTGCAAACGCCTACATAGTAACGATTACTTTAATAATCAGTCATTTTACCTACATTGTAGAAACAATTAGCCAAGCACTCTATTTAAAAATTTGATATATGGTTTTTTAACCTCTCAACAAATATAAGAAACTCCTGTTTTATAATTCACTTAAAACATTAAAAATCTTACCTTTATAACTCAAAATTCAAATAATAGAACACTCCGTATTATTTGAATTTTTTATTTTTTTACTCAATTATTTGCTCACCTTATTTTTTTTTCGTAAAATTGCACCCGCTAAAAAAGTATCCTTTCAGATACTTATCTAATTGATTTTTAAGATAAACATACAACAGAAAGAAATAAAATATGGGTTTTTTCGATTTCTTAACAGAAGAAATAGCAATAGATTTGGGTACTGCCAATACACTTATCATTCATAATGACAAGGTGGTAGTCGATAGCCCTTCTATTGTAGCATTAGATAGAACAAACAAAAAAATTATAGCCGTCGGGCAAGAAGCTCGCTTGATGCAAGGGAAAACTCACCCTAACATCACTACTGTACGCCCCCTAAAAGACGGGGTGATTGCCGACTTCGACGCTTCCGAGCAAATGATTGGTATGCTCATCAAAAGCATCCCTGCTTTGCGCAAACGCTTCTTTTCTCCATCATTGCGTATGGTGGTGTGTATCCCTTCAGGGATTACCGAAGTGGAAACTCGTGCCGTTCGCGAATCGTGTGAACGCGTAAATGGTAAGGATATCTACCTCGTGCACGAACCTATGGCAGCCGCTATTGGTATTGGGCTCGACATTATGCAACCGAAAGGTAATATGATTATCGATATAGGTGGGGGTACTACCGAAATCGCTGTCATTGCCCTCGGAGGTATAGTATGCGACAAATCAGTGAAAATCGCGGGGGACATCTTCAACTCCGATATCGTTCACTATATGCGTACCCAGCACAACCTCTACGTGGGTGAAAGTACTGCCGAGAATATCAAAATCACCGTAGGTGCTGCTACCGAAGACCTCGATGCTCCACCCGATGACATTATGGTACAAGGGCGCGACTTGCTCACTGGTAAACCTAAACAAGTGCAAGTATCTTACCGCGAAATGGTAAAAGCCCTCGATAAATCTATTTTGCGTATTGAGGACGCTATTATGGAAACCCTTTCACAAACACCTCCTGAACTCGCCGCCGATATCTACAATACCGGTATTTATATGGCTGGTGGGGGCTCTATGCTCCGCGGTTTAGACAAGCGTATCTCTATGAAAACCGACCTCCCCGTATATGTAGCCGAAGATCCTTTGCGCGCCGTTGTACGTGGTACCGGTATCACCCTAAAAAATATCAATAAATTTAGAAGCATCCTACTTAAATAGGTTTCAGCTGTTAGGTTTTAGGTCTCAGGCTTTACCCCCTGACACCCAACACCTAACCCCTGTTACCTGACACCTGACACCTAATATGAACCAAATCATCCAATTTTTCATTAGAACGAGGAACTTTTTCGTGTTCCTCCTGCTGTTTCTATGCGCTATTGGTTTGGTTTTTAGAAGTAATTATTACCCTCAAAGTGCCTATATCAATTCGGCAAATGCCCTATCGGGGAAACTTTATGCTTTTTCTAACTATTGGGCACAGTACTTCAGTTTGAAAAGCCAAAATGAAGCCTTAACCGAAGAAAACCGTAGCTTGCGTGACCAAGTACTCCAAATGCAAGAACAATTGCGACAAACAAAAGGTATTGATAGCCTCGGCTTCACCACCACCGATTCACTGAAGTACAAAGTCCTAAAAGCTAATGTAATCAATAACAGTTTCCGCCTCCAAAAAAACTACCTCACTATTGATAAAGGAAGTAAAGATGGCGTAAAACAGGATATGGGCGTACTCTCACCACGAGGTGTCGTAGGAATTATAGAAAACACTTCAGGTCATTTTGCAACTGTACAGAGCGTGCTCAACAGCCGTTCAGCCCTCAATGCAATGGTAAAACGCACCCAGCATTTCGGTTCTTTACACTGGAATACCAAAGAAGTAAACAAAGTACAATTACTCGAAGTTCCAAATATCGCCCCTATCCAAAACGGCGACACCATCGTAACAGGTGGTATGTCTAACATTTTCCCTAAAGGAATCCCTATTGGTAAAATTGTACATTTCGAGAAAAGCAAGTTCGATAATACCTTCATCATCGATGTATGGCTCTTTACCGATATGTCTAACCTCGATTATGTATACCTCATTGAAAACAAAGATAAAGATACTATTTCAGCTTTAGAAAAACAAAACCCAAAATGACGCACCCACTTGTAAAAAATACCTTTCTATTCATAGCATTAGTACTTTTGCAAGTGCTTATTTTCAATCATATAGAGTACTGGGGCTATGTAAACCCGATGATTTACATCGTGTTCCTTTTGGTAGCTCCTTATCGTGAAAACCAAGTACCCTATCTGTTAGCTGCCTTTGCTATAGGTCTCTGTATAGATATTTTTTCTAACACTGGAGGCTTGCACGCCGCTAGTTGTGTATTGATAGCCTACTGCCGAAAAAGTATCTTACTCATCGTCTTTGGCAGGAATTTTGAGTATCAAGAAATGGACTTAGCCAGCTATCCATTCACCAAAATCTTTAGTTATACAACCCTAATGGTGGTAGTGCATCACACCCTATTCTATTTCTTAGAAATATTCAATTTCAACCATTTGCTACTTACTTTTACTAAAATTATAGGGGCATCTATCTTCACTATCATCGTTTGCTTGCTCACTATTTATCTGTTTAGTAAAAATAAGAAATGAGAAAACTCCTGCTGCCCATCATTATCATATTCACTGCCGTCGTAATCTTGTTGCGATTGTTCTTCCTGCAAATCGTCTTCCACGACGATAGCAACAACATCGATAATATTGCTATCGAAACTGTTTACGACTACCCCGAACGCGGCTATATCTACGACCGCAACGGCGAACTTTTGGTCTCTAATCAACCCGCTTACGACGTGATGGTTATTCCCAGCGAAGTGAAAAATTTAGATACTCTCGAACTCTGTAGCTTGTTAGAACTCGAAAAAAACGACTTTAGAGAACGTCTCCAAAAAGCTCGCGACTATTCGCGCAAAAAACCATCAGTAATCGTACACCAACTCTCCAAAGACGATTACGCCATACTCCAAGAAAAAATGCGCAAATTCCAAGGTTTCTATATACAAAAACGTATGCTCCGCAGTTACCTCACTCACAATGCAGGGAATGTATTGGGCTACATAAGTGAAGTAAACGAATGGGAACTCAAAAAAAATCCTTACTACCTCGCTGGTGAACTCATCGGGCGTAGCGGAGTTGAAAAACAATACGAAGAGTTTTTGCGCGGCAAGAAAGGAGTACAATACTTCCAAAAGGACAAGCACAACGCTGCTATCGAACGTTATAAAAATGGCGCGATGGATACCCTGCCTATTATGGGGCAACCCTTACAACTCACTATCGATATAGGTTTGCAGGCTTATGGCGAACAACTGATGCAACACAAACACGGCGGTATTGTTGCCATTGAACCTAAAACAGGCGAAATTCTCGCTCTCATCTCCGCCCCTACTTTCGACCCCGCCTTGTTAGTAGGACGCGAACGCTCCAAAAACTACACCGCTCTCTACAACGATTCTATCGCCAAACCTCTCTACGACCGTACACTACTCGCCGAATATCCCCCAGGGTCTCCTTTCAAAGTAATAAATGCGCTCATCGGCTTGCAGGAAGGGGTCATCACTCCTCAAAGTGTGTTCAGCTGTGGCGGGGGCTATCGATATGGCGGACATATTATGCGCTGCCACTGTGGGCGTAGTTCTAACGACCTTTTGCACGGTATCGCACTCTCTTGTAATGCCTATTTTGCCAATACTTACAAGCGCGCCATCGATATGAAAACCACCTCAGCAGTAGGTATGGACAAATGGAACGCTCACGTGCGCAGTTTTGGACTTGGCGGCTTCCTCGGCTGTGACCTCCCTACAGGGCGTGCGGGCAAAGTGCCTAATACCGCTCTGTACGACAAACAATATGGCGTTAAACGATGGAACGGCACAAGCAACATTTCCAACGCTATCGGGCAAGGTGAAATACTCACCACCCCCATACAGCTCGCCAATGTAATGGCTGCCATCGCCAATAAAGGGTATTTCTACACTCCTCATATTGTAAAACAAATCGACAACAAACAAACCCCTTTTCAAGAATACACTGTGCCCAAGCACACCACTATAGACCCTAAACACTTCGAGCCCGTAATCAAAGGAATGAATATGGCTTATTTAGCTGGTACTGCGCGCCGTACTCAAATTGATGGCATCAATATTGCGGCAAAAACAGGAACAGCCGAGAACTTTATTAGGGTCAATGGCAAGCGTATGCAACTTACTGACCACTCTATATTTGTTGCCTTTGCTCCTGTAGAAGACCCTAAAATAGCTATCGCCGTATTTGTAGAAAATGGTTATTACGGAGCTCGTGTTGCCGGACCTATCGCATCCCTAATGATTGAAAAATACCTCAAAGGTGAAGTATTTCGTTGTGACCTCGAACGCCAAATGCTCGAAAAAAGCCTCGAACACGAATACCTAAAACCTTATTTAGGACAAAAATTTTATATCAATCAGTAAGGTGTATATTGCTCCTTTAATGTATACTTACCTTGACAGTTACATTTCCTAAGCTAATGATTGATACTACTGAAAATATTTCATAATCATTAATTTAACGTCTGTTCGATATAACAGAACATTGATTTACAGTTTTGTAACATAATATATTCACAAAATAATTCACCGCTAGGTGAAAATTCGTGAGATAATAAAAAAATAAAGACTTTTATGCACTCTCAATTTCGTGAAAATTCGTGTAATTCGTGGAAGATTAAAAATATTTTACTGATTGTTAAATAATTACTTACGCCGAACTCACGTTAATTTATATATTTTTTATAGAAAAATGGAAATAGTAATCAATAAAAAAAATAGCAACCAAACAGCAAATACAAAACATTGCTCTTGATATTTCTTGGGCTAAAATCGCACGTAAGTATTTCGGTCAATCCGCTTCTTGGATATACGACAAAATAGACGATGCTGACAATGGTTTTACTGAAACAGAGAAAGATACTTTCAGAGGAGCTCTATACGACTTAGCCGAACGCATTCGTAAAACTGCTGATAATTTTAAATAACGTTCAGATACGCCTTTTTGACTATCTTTTAAAAATATGAAACCAATATTCAACGACTATCAAAAAAAGTTATCAGATATTATTTTAGAGAATAACGCCATCTCGCCTTTGAGTGAACTCTACTCCAACGAAATAAGAGAGTTAGCCGTGGTGTGGACTGATAAAGATTTGATGCCTCATTAGTTGTTATATTAAAAATGAAAAAATATCACTATCACATATATTTGTTCTCTTTTTGTACATTTTTCTTTTTATCTCTTATAGGAAATGCACAAAAAAGTTCGAGCTATGAGTTTTATAATAAAACAAAGAGCCTCGGAATTGGTTTAGTGAAAGTAGAAAGTGATATCATAACTATTAACAGTCAGACCCTTAACAAGAGTTTAAACGAATATATATACACTCCTAAGTATATAGTACCAATATTCTTCAAACCTGAATATAATATTTTTTATATCGTTTGTCTCGGTGACCAAAAAGAATACTATAAAGTTTTATCGGCGAATGGTGAAGAATATTTGGTATCCAAAGCACAAACAAAATTTATATCTTGGGAAGATTTCTTAAAAAATACTACAGGAATTTCCAATTTAGATTGGAGCAAAAATCCCTTGCGAAAAGAACCTTTTGAAAAGTCGAAAATCATTAAATTAAAAGATACCGATGCGACATTCAATATAATAGGAGTGAAAAAAGATTGGATTGAAATACAAAGTGATAACAATACAAATGAGAAAGGCTGGATTCAATGGAAAAAAGAAAATAGATTATTAATAGAAATCTATCTACTGATTTGATTCTGCTTGCCTCGATAAATCGATAAATATGAAAAAAATAATCCTTGCCTCAGGCTCACCGCGCCGCCAGCAGTTCCTAAAAGAGTTAGACCTCCCCTATGAGGTCATTCTCAAACCCGTAGACGAGACTTACCCTGCACACTTGCAGCGCGAGCAAATCACTGATTATTTGGCACAACTAAAAGCCACACCTTTTGCAGGAGAAATACCTCCTAACTGCGTGCTCCTCACTTCCGATACCATCGTGTGGCACGAGGGCAAAGCCTTGGGCAAACCCAAAGACACTGCCGATGCCTTTGCAATGTTGCATTCACTCTCTGGCAAGACCCACGAGGTAATTACTTCCGTATGCTTTACCACCGATGAAAAGCAAGTTACCCAGCACTGCATCACCAAAGTAACTTTCAAAGAACTTTCTAACGACGAAATCAGCTATTACATAACTAAATATCAACCATTCGACAAAGCAGGAGCTTACGGCATCCAAGAATGGATTGGGCATATAGGCGTTATCGCTATCGAAGGTTCTTATAACAACGTAATGGGACTGCCTACGCACTTAATTAGCAAATTCGTAAATTCGTAAATTCACAAAATATGAAAAAATTTCTTTACATAACATTCACTCTCTTAGCTTTATCCGCTTGTAAAAATACCTCCACAAGCGATAAACAAGAAAAAGAAGGCATTACCATTCTGCAAGATAGCATTAAAACGCTCACTTCTTCCAATTTTGAAAACGTGGTAACTGATGATCCTAACCCTGAGCTTGTTGCTATTGTAAAAGATGCCCTACAAAAAGTCGATTCTCTTTACAAAGGAGAAGAAAATTGGCAGTACACTTACTTTTCTAAAGACAGCATCGCCAAAACTACTATCAAAGCAGGTAAGTTCTTTAACAACCAACCTTATGTAGTGGTTCATATTGATGATAGGATAATAGAATCATTAGTAGAAGTGTACAAAATAGAAAAAAACCGCACTTTTAGAAAGAAACTCTCGTATATAGACGACTTCACTTATGCCGTGCACGATTCTGTTTTCGATGCCAACGGCGATAGTATTAATGATTTTAATATAGATTGGTGGACAACAGGTGCTTTTGGTTCCAGCATTATCTATATTTATCTGTTCGATCCTAAAACCGAAAAATTTTCTACTGCTTACGAGTTTGATAACGCTACTTTTTACCCCAAAGAAAAAATCATACGAGGAGTAGAGGCTGGTTTTGGAGGAATATCAGGCTTGTACAAGATGAAATGGGTAGGCGATAAAAGCGATAAAACAGAAGATATAGAATACATCTATCCCGATTACACTACCAAAGGCAAAACCTTTATACGGACTAAGACTCCAAGTGAATATCCCGAACGAAAAGAGGGGGAACTTCTCAAAAAAGTCCCCGAAGAATACCGTGACCAGAAAGATTGGTTTTTACGGTATCAGGAAAGAGGCGGTTTACCCTTCCTTGAATTAATCTTAAAAGACAGAAAATAAACACTATCCATTATGAGAAAACTTCTCTTCTTGCTCCTACTCCCTTGCTTATTTTCCTTTACAGAGAAGAATAAACAATATCAAACTGAGGATTTTCGTATGGATATAGTACTCACTAATGGGGACACAATCCCTATTATTGAAAATCTAAATCAATTTTATGAAAATAGGGCAAAGGTAGTGAAAGTCTCATCAGCGAAAATTAAAGTTGATATAAAATTCTGTGGCAAATCTGATGTAGATGACAATGTGAAATACATTTCAATGAACCCTAAACTTAAAAGAGCTATTGCGAGTTGTGGTACTGCTTATGTTTTAGAACAGAATGGAAAGACCTATTATATACATAGTACAAAAGAGTTTAACTGTGGTGAACAACAAAATGTAGTGTTAAAAGTTAAAATCTTAAAGATATTAGAACTCAGCACAGGAGAATACTATAACTTAATGGTAATAGATAAATGAGATTTCTTATAAAAAACTATTTTTCCTTTTATACTGGAGGACAAAAAGATATGATTTACATTAAAGAAGCAAAACCTATTGATAAATGACGACTCGTAAAGTGAAATATATTATTGTTTTTGTGTACTTTTGTTCTTTTTTCTTGTACTCACAGGAAAAACATTGCATTACTTTTACGGATAACACTTGTGCTTGTAAGTCTTGTTATACTGATTATTATGCTTATACAGATATAGATGTTTACAAAATAGATGCTATTCATTATACTCAAAAAGAATTTAAAGCGAGTTTTTACCCTTGTGGAGATGGACAAAAGGGAGATAATTTTTTCCTTTTAGATACCGTAGCACGTTTTTTGCCTAAAAAAATAAAGAAAAAAGTACATAACTATTATCGCAAAAAAGGACTTGACACCACTGCTTATCTATTTATACAAGAAAAGGATTCTTTTCCTGCAGTTGTTTTGGAGAAAAACGCTTCTTTTATAAAGCGAATGTGCAAAAAAACAAAGTTAGATATGAAGAAAAATATAATTGCAACAGCTTTAGTTTTTCCCATTTTTATAAAAGGTGAAATCTACCACCAAATAGTAGTCGAAAAATTGAAAGAGCAATGAAAGCAGTTAATTTCTCTGATTATCAGTCGCTTTTTGGTATATTGTAGGGGCGAATGGCAATTCGCCCTCTATAGAATGGCAATTCGCCCTCTATAGAAATTCTAAAACAAAAAAACAAACATTATACATTATGAAAAAACTTATACTTTTGCTCCTATTTCCATTAGCCCTGCAAGCACAAGCATTGGTGGAGAAAACCCCACCCGATTATATCAAAACCATTATTTTCAAAGCCGATGCCAACGATAAAAACCAATTCCCTATCGTGCGCCGTAACGAGTCGTTTAGTTTGCAGTTCGATGACCTCGGGGGGAATGAGGAGACTTACTACTACAAAATCACCCATTGCAATGCCGATTGGTCTGCCTCTTCTCTACTGAAAAGCGAATACCTCAAAGGTATTGATAACCAACCGCTACAGCCCGAGAGCAACTCCTATGGCACCCTGCAAGGTTATTCACATTACCGCCTTACTTTCCCTAACGAACTCACCAAAATCACTCTCAGTGGCAACTATATGCTCTCTATCACCGATAGTTATGGCACAGAGCTTTTTTCACGCCGTTTTGTGCTCTATACACCCCAAGTGAATGTACTCACCGAAGTAAAACGCGCTCGCGATTTGCAGTATTTCGATACCCAACAAGTGGTGCAGTTCACCATTCGGCAGAAAGATTTCAGACTTGATAATCCCAATGTAGCAGTGAAAGTAGCTATCCTGCAAAACTACCGTTGGGATACGGCTATTACGGGCGTAAAACCTCAGTATATAATGGGTAACGACCTCGTGTATCGCTACGACCGCGAAACAGCTTTCTGGGGCGGCAATGAGTATTTCTATTTCGATAGCAAGGATATACGAGTGCCTGCATCGGGTATTTCGCATATCGACCGTAGCAAATGGGTGAACAGCTACCTCTTTCCTAATGTAAGTCGTGCGAGCAATGTCTATACCTATTATCCCGATATCAATGGCGATTTCTTGGTTACTACGCTCAACGGGATGAACCCTGCTAACGAAGCCGATTACACCCAAGTGCATTTCGCCTTAGAAGGCAAATCTACTTTTTGGAATAAAGAAGTGTATGTATATGGCAAGTTCAGTAACTACGAACTCCGCGATGAGTACAAACTCACTTATGACGAAAAAGATGGTCTTTTCAAAGGAAAAGTACTTCTTAAACAGGGATTTTACAACTATAAGTTTGCTACCAAAGCAGGCAACACTGTTGATTTTAATGAGATAAGTGGTAATTTTCAGCAGACAGAAAACACTTACCTCGTGCTTGTATACTACCGTGCTCCTGGCGCTCTCTATGACGAAGTAGTAGGTATCGGCTCTGCCTCTGGCGCGAATATCACTCAATAGTGACGAGTGACAAATGACGAATTATTGTACATCGTTACACTTTGCCAAAGTTTTAATTGCTCGTCGTGCTACGACCTTTGGCAAAGTATATAAATGAAAATCAAATACTTTTAGAGTATGTTGTGTAGGGGCGTTTTGCAAACGCCCACATAAAACAAAACTTTTCCCCCCCTTTTTTAGATGTTTTTCTCATCAAAAAAGTAGTTTTTACGGATTGTCCCCCTTAGGGGGTTCGGGGGCAATTGTTAAGAATATGTTATGTACGGGCGTTTTGCAAACGCCCACACAAAACAAAACCTTTTAGCCCCCTTTTTAGATGTTTTTCTCATCAAAAAAGTAGCTTTTACAGATTGTCCCCTTCGGGGGTTCGGGGGCAATTGTTAATTATTAATTGTTAATTATTAATTATTAATTGGAAAACTTAGCAGAACGTATGCGCCCCACTTCACTTGCGCAATATGTGGGACAAGAGCACTTAGTAGGAGCTCAAGGGGCTTTGCGCCAACAGATAGAACGCGGTCTTTTGCCATCGCTTATCTTTTGGGGTCCCCCAGGTACGGGGAAAACCACGTTGGCAAATATCATTGCGCACCAAAGCAATCGCGCTTTCTATACCCTGAGTGCCATTAGTTCAGGGATTAAGGATGTGCGCGAAGTAATTGACCAAAGCAAGCAAAGCGGCGGACTCTTCACTACCCAAAATCCTATCGTTTTCATCGATGAAATTCACCGATTTAACAAAACCCAACAAGATTCCCTCTTGCAGGCTGTCGAAAAAGGTTGGATTACTCTCATTGGAGCAACTACCGAAAACCCCAGTTTTGAGGTGATTCCTGCCTTGCTCTCTCGTTGCCAAGTGTATATCCTCAAGGCTTTTGAGCGCAAGGATTTAGAACAACTGCTCCACAATGCCATTACCCGAGATGCGATTCTCAAAACCAAAGATATCCAACTGCAAGAAACCGAAGCCTTACTAAAACTCTCAGGCGGTGACGGTCGCAAGCTACTCAACACTTTTGAGCTGGTTATAAATGCTACCCCCGACGGTGAACCTGTTGTTATTACCAACGATAGTGTATTGCACCTCGTGCAGAAAAACACCGTACTCTACGACAAAACGGGTGAACAACACTACGATATCATTTCGGCTTTTATCAAATCAATACGGGGCAGCGACCCCAATGGGGCTGTTTATTGGTTGGCACGAATGATTGAAGGCGGTGAAGATGTGAAGTTTATCGCACGCCGTATGCTCATTCTCGCTTCGGAAGATATAGGCAATGCGAACCCTACAGCAATGATTTTGGCAAACAACACCTTTCAGGCAGTAACCACTATTGGTTATCCTGAGGCGCGTATTATTCTCAGTCAGTGTGCTATATATCTCGCTTCTTCACCTAAGAGCAATGCTTCTTATAAGGCAATCAACAAAGCCCAACAAGTGGTAAAGCAAACGGGCGACCTCAGTGTGCCTATCCACCTGCGCAATGCCCCTACCAAACTGATGAAAGAACTGGGCTATGGCAAAGACTATCAATACGCTCACGATTATGAGAGCAATTTTGCCTTTCAGGATTACCTCCCTGATGAATTACAAGGTGAAACCTTCTATGAACCCTCTGATAACCCCCGTGAGAATGCCTTACGCGACTACCTTAAAAAACTATGGGGCGACCGCTATGGGTATTAAAGATTAGGAATAAAACATAAAAAAGTTGCCTTCTTCAAAAGAGGACAACTTTTTTCTTTAGGTTATTTTATAATCTCATACTATTTGCAAGATGAAGTATAATCATCTACTAATTGTATCATACCTTCTTTAGTTAGAGTATTGTATTTGGTTACATCTAATGAAGAACAATTAACGTATTTGCTTAGTATTTTTTGTATTTTTTCAGTACTTTTGGAACCGAAAGTAGTTTTAGTTCCTAAATAAACTGCTTTATCAGCTTTTTTAATCTTCAAGTAGTAATCTTCAGGATATTTGCTGTGAGCCAATACGTAGTTTCCGTCCTTTTCATAGAGGATTTCGAAGAACTGAGCAGCTCCTGAAAGCACATTTAGATCTGAACCTCCGTGACCAAAAAAACCATCTTCACTACCTTTTGCTCCTAAGAAACAACGTTCGCCTATACAGAATTTATTGCCGTCTTTAGCTTTAAAGTACAAATCTTTTTCTCCTTCTCTTTTGAGTTTTACTGTAGTTCCATAAGAGGTAAGATCAGACATATTTTTATCCTTACCAATAATTGCATCTACCGATTGGAATTCAATAGTGATGAGACCTTCTTTTTTATCACCCTTAGCATCTATCACGTAACCCGCAGCATCATAGATATTTACTGTTTGTTTTTTAGCTTCTTCTACCATTGCATTGTTCTGCTCATTGATAGTATTCTTCTTATCTTCTATGAATTGGTTGAAACGTTCTGACATATCGCCAAAAGGATATCCATTAGCATACAATCTCTTAACAATGCGTTTATTAGCATCATTCATTTTTGTTAGCTGACTAAATACAGGGATTTCTTTTTCGTCATAGGTTTTGATGATGAAAAATTCTTTGTCCTTTTGGTTGAAATTATGGTGTTTAGCAGTTGCCACCACATTGCCTTTGCTATCGGTTACTGTAAAGTTGTTGATAACAATACCTCCATCGCCAGATTCTTCTTTTCTTTTGATGAAGCCTATCTTCTTGCCATTTTTAACGATTACCTCACCTTCTACCGAAAGATTATCGGCAGTTGCCAAATTATCTTCAGTTTGATTGGTGTTTTTCTCTTGTTGGAAAATATTATCCCATTTTTCAGAGAAAGGACGATCTGAAGTTTGGAAGAAAGCTGTTACTACCGCAGGGTCGATACCTTTTTCGGTAAGTAAGTTTGTCCCCGATTTGTAAACACAATCGATAACGTATTTCTCTCCAGAGAAAGTAAACTTCACTTTATCAGGAATTTCCACCTCTCTAATCACTCCATTGGCATTAGAGAACTCTATCCAGCGGTGTGGAGCTGTGTTTCCTTGAGCGGTTTCTTCAGTAAGGAAAGCTCTGAACAGCAAATTGTTAGAAAGATCGCTAAATACGAATTTGCCATCTTTTTTCTCAAACTTAGCAACAGGAGTTCCATCTATTTGGAGTTCTCCTTTTTTCACTTTGAAACTTTGAGCACAAACATTCATTACTGAAAGTATGGCTACTAAAAACAAGATTTTTATTCTTTTCATTTGTAAAAACAATTAAATTACAATTGCAAATGTATGAATATTTTAGCAACCGACAAATAAAATAGTGGTTTGTTTGCCAATTGAAAAAAAGTTTATACCTTTGTGCCAATATTGGTGTATCACTACACTTTGCCAAAGTTTTTAATGGCTCGTCGTGCTACAACTTTTGGCATAGTTGATTAAAGAAACTATATACTAAATACTACCCCTAATTGTTAATTATTAATTGTCAATTGTTAATTGAAAAAGATGCTTCTTTTCTTTAAAAACCCCAAAAACACTATTTATGTGGTAGCTACCGAAGTTGCCCTTACTGAGACCGACCTCAACAAACTGAAATGGCTGTTTGGCAATGCCCAGCAACTCCCCTTCTCTACCCTTAGCGGTACTTTCATCGGACCCCGCGCGGCGATGATTACCCCTTGGAGTACCAATGCGGTGGAAATTACCCAAAATATGGACATCCACGGGATTACCCGTATCGAGGAGTTCCACGAGGTAACCGACCCCAATACCCCTTTCGACCCTATGCTCTTCGAGCGATACAACGGTCTTACTCAAGAGAGTTTTACTATCGACATTCAACCGCAAACAACACTCGAAATTGATGATATCGAGGCGTATAACCAACAAGAGGGACTTGCGCTAAGCGCCGAAGAAGTTGCCTATCTGCAAAATCTCTCTCAACAATTGGGGCGCAAACTCACCGACTCGGAAGTGTTTGGCTTCTCACAAATTAACTCTGAACACTGTCGCCATAAAATCTTCAACGGTACTTTTGTTATCGACGGTGAGGAAAAGCCTTCTACCCTTTTCAAACTCATTAAAAAGACATCACAAGAACACCCTAATAGCATTGTTTCGGCTTATAAGGACAATGTGGCTTTCATCCAAGGAGCTACTGTCGACCAGTTTGCACCCAAAAGTGCCGATAAACCCGATTTCTACGAGGTGAAACCTTTTGAGGCAGTGCTCTCACTCAAAGCCGAAACCCACAACTTCCCCACTACGGTAGAGCCTTTCAACGGGGCGGCTACAGGTTCGGGAGGTGAAATACGCGACCGTCTCGCGGGCGGACAAGGTTCTTTGCCTTTGGCAGGGACAGCTGTGTATATGACGGCTTACCCCCGATTGGAAGAAGACCGCCCTTGGGAAAAAGGAATGGCTCAGCGCCAATGGTTGTACCAAACGCCAATGGATATCCTCATCAAAGCCTCTAACGGGGCAAGCGATTTTGGTAATAAATTTGGGCAACCACTCATTACGGGCTCTCTCTTCACCTTTGAACACGAAGAAGGCGGACGCAAATTAGGCTTTGACAAAGTGATTATGCAAGCAGGAGGTGTGGGTTATGCCAAAGCCTCACAAGCCATAAAACACACTCCCAAGGAAGGCGACAAAATCGTTATCTTAGGCGGTGAAAACTACCGCATTGGTATGGGAGGTGCTGCTGTATCATCTGCCAATACAGGGGCTTTTGGCACAGGTATCGAGCTCAATGCGGTACAGCGTTCTAACCCCGAAATGCAAAAACGCGCTGCCAATGCGATTCGCGCAATGGTAGAATCGGACGAGAACCCTATCGTTTCTATACACGACCACGGGGCTGGCGGACACCTCAACTGCTTATCGGAACTCATAGAAGAAACCGGTGGTAAAATCGACTTAGACAAACTGCCCGTAGGCGACCCTACTCTATCGGATAAGGAAATTATAGGTAATGAATCTCAAGAGCGTATGGGATTGGTATTGCCCAATTCGGCTATTGCCAAACTAAAAACCATTGCCGACCGCGAGCGTGCGCCTATGTACGAGGTAGGTGTGGTTACCAGCGACAAGCATTTCAGCATTGCCTCTGCAAAGAAAGGTACCCGCCCAATGGATTTAGACCTCAGCGCGCTCTTTGGCAGTTCGCCAAAAACAGTAATGACCGATGAAACAGTAGTTACTAACTACGAAGAGTTACACTACTATACAAGTCAGTTACAGAACTATTTGGTACAGGTACTGCAATTAGAAAGTGTGGCTTGTAAAGACTGGCTTACCAATAAGGTAGACCGTTGTGTAGGGGGCAAAGTCGCCAAACAACAATGTGCAGGCGCACTACAACTCCCTTTGAACAACGTTGGGGTGATGGCTTTGGACTATAATGGCAAAGAAGGAATCGCTACCAGTATTGGTCATTCGCCTCTTACGGCACTTATCAGCCCTACTGCAGGCAGTCGCAATGCCATTGCCGAAGCACTGACTAACATTGTTTGGGCGCCACTAAAAGACGGCTTGCAAAGTGTATCGCTATCCGCCAACTGGATGTGGGCGTGCCGCAATAAAGGAGAAGATGCGCGTTTGTACGAAGCCGTAGAAGCAGCTTCTAATTTTGCGATTGAATTGGGTATCAATATCCCTACTGGTAAAGATTCCCTATCAATGAAACAAAAATACCCCGACGGTGGTGATGTGATTGCCCCAGGTACGGTGATTATTTCGGCTGCTGCCCATTGTACTGACGTGCAAAAAGTAGTAGAGCCTGTGTTCAAAAAGAACGGAGGTAATATTTACTATATCAACTTTTCAGACGATAGTTTTAAATTAGGAGGTTCAGCTTTTGCCCAAATCCTCAACCGTATAGGCGAGGAAGCCCCTACCATCAAAGATGCTACCTACTTTAAAGACGCCTTTAATGCACTCCAAGAACTGATAAAAGAAGGTAAAATACAAGCAGGACACGACATTGGTAGTGGCGGACTTATCACAACGCTCTTAGAAATGTGTTTTACCGAAAACGGCTTAGGAGCAAATATTGATCTCAGCGAGCTCTTTTTCGGTGAAGACCTTATCAAAACCCTCTTTGCCGAAAACGCAGGGGTAGTAATACAAGCCGATAGCAGTGTTGAAGCAACAATATTCACTGAATACTCTTTAGAGTGGGCAAATATAGGCGAAGTAACTACTTCTGAAGAACTTGTCATTCATCATTCAGGCAAAGAACACCACTTTAACATTCCTGAATTGCGCGATGTGTGGTATCTCACTTCTTACCTGTTGGACAAACAACAAACGAAAAACGACAAGGCAACCGAGCGTTATCAAAACTACTCCGAACAGCCTTTACAATACACTTTCCCAGCGCATTTCACGGGTGAAAAACCCGCACGCCCCGCAGGCAAACGCCCTATAGCAGCAGTGATACGCGAAAAGGGTAGCAACTCCGAGCGCGAAATGGCAAATGCCCTTTACTTAGCAGGCTTTGATGTGAAAGACGTGCATACCACCGACCTCATCAGCGGACGTGAGACTTTAGAAGATGTACAATTTATAGGGGCTGTAGGTGGTTTCTCTAACTCCGATGTCTTAGGCAGTGCCAAAGGTTGGGCAGGAGCTTTGCTTTACAACGAGCAAGCTAAAAAAGCATTAGACAGCTTCTTTGCCCGTCCCAACACCCTTTCAGTAGGTATCTGCAATGGCTGTCAGTTGTTTATGGAATTAGAAGTCATCAATCCTGAGCACACTGAGCACGGCAAGATGTGGCATAATGATAGTGGCAAGCACGAAAGTGGTTTTGTATCAGTAACCATTCCAGAGAACAACTCGGTGATGCTCTCCACCCTTGCAGGCAGTACCTTAGGGGTATGGATATCGCACGGCGAAGGAAAATTCCACTTGCCATTGGCAGAAAATCAGTACAATATCGTAGGTAAATACGCTTATCAGGAGTACCCTGCAAACCCTAACGGCTCTGATTACAACACGGCTATGTTATGCGACAAAACAGGACGACATTTGGTTACGATGCCCCATATAGAGCGTTCAGTTTTTCCTTGGCAATGGGCATACTATCCAAGTGAAAAAACAGCGGTTAGCCCTTGGTTAGAGGCATTTATCAATGCCCGCAAGTGGATTGAAGCACGTAATGCCAAATAAAAATGGTAAACAAAATCTTAAAAAAATAAGTGTTTTAAGTATTAAAATTACGCTAAAAGGGGCTTATAGAGCCCCTTTTATATTAAACTTTTGTTAAACTTAAAAATACACTTGACAAGTACTGTTTTATTCGTACCTTTGCATCGCAATGAGGGTGGTAGCTCATTGTAAACTTCAAATAATAGTTTTCATAATTTAAAGTTTTGGTTGGTTAATGAAGAAGTCCGATAATTCTTTTATCGGACTTTCTTTTTTAATTCTTGTAACACTTCTTCTAAATCAACAGAAAAAGAAGGTAATTGTATTGTAATACTGAAAGGGCAATTACTTTTTAGGGGTTTTGTGATATGAATATGCAAGACATTGGCTTTCAAATTAAACTCTACATCTTGGCACAAGGCATAAATGTAGTGAGTTTGCTCATTGTATTCAAAATAGAGTTCTTCTTCATAAGCTAATCTACTTATAGAAAAATATTGCTCCTTATTTACAAAAGTTATTTGCAAAAGCTCTGCCCAAGATGCACGAGGGTTGAGGTCTATTTCTTCACAAGTAAAAAATAAGGATTCGGTCATAAAATTATTTTGTTAATCTACTATTTTTAAAAGAACTTCTTTATATCAGGAGTGTTAATGCTGTGAGTTAACGAATGGGCACTTACATTGTAGTGATTAGCTAAATTCTGCCGTAATCATTTTCATTTTGCAACTAAAAAAACTACTCTAAAGGTTTTTGCTTGGTGCTTCTAAAAAAAATTATTACAATTAGATTTTCTTCTTCTATAAAATCATAATACAAAGCAAACTTCCCTTTCATAATTAGTATTTTATATAATTTAACTTCTTCTACAAATTTTGAAAGTAACATAGGATTTTCTTTTAGAAAAACTTCTGTTTTTTCTACCTCATCAATAATTTTATTGGAATAATCGTTATTACAATTTCGTTTACTCCAATAGCGAAGTGTATCTCTAAAGCTTTCAATAGCCTCATTAGTCCAATTAATTTCCATACTCAGCCCTTAGCATTTTAAAAACTTCTTCACTCTTTACCATTTTTCCTTCTTTAGCTTGCTGATGTGATAAAGCTATTCTTTTTAGTTCTTCTTCTGTAAACTCATCATCGGAATCATATTGTTTTATGATTTTCAACATAGTATTATATTCATTTATAGGAACTATGGCTGATACTGTTCTTCCATTACTATCGGTTATAAACTGAATGTTTGGATTCTGTGTTAATACTGCAATACTCATAATTCTATTATTTTTTTTACAAAGATACAATTTTTTATTCCAACAAATCATCTAAACTCTATTTTTTACTCCCCCCTGACTTCATCGCTTTATAGAAAGCTGCGCGACTCAAAGGTTCATAACTATCGGCTTCACCCAGCATTCTCTGTTGGTCGTTAGCGACTTTGCGAAAACTGTAGTTGGCGAGGTTGCCTGTGCGGGTACAAACGGCGTGCACCTTGGTAACATATTCGGCAGTTGCCATCAAAAAAGGCATAGGGCCAAAAGGTCTGCCCTTGTAGTCCATATCGAGTCCCGCTACAATCACACGCATACCGCGATTGGCGAGTTCGTTGCACACATTCACGATTTCATCGTCAAAGAATTGTGCTTCGTCTATGCCCACCACATCACAACCATCGGCTAAGAGCATAATACTAGAAGCGGCTTCCACAGGAGTTGAGGGGATTTCATTGGCGTTGTGTGACACGATATTGTTATCGTCATAGCGAGTATCGAAGGCAGGTTTGAAGATTTCTACCTTCTGTTTAGCAAATTGAGCACGGCGCAATCGGCGAATCAGTTCTTCGGTTTTACCCGAGAACATCGACCCACAAATCACTTCTATCCAACCCGCTTTTTCGTTGTTGTTTACTGTATTTTCTAAAAACATCGCTTAAAAAGTATATAATACCCCTACTCCCAAAATTTGTTTGAGCTGAGTGCGTGCTCCATAGTTGTGTTTTTCTCCATTAGGAGCAGTGTACGAATAGAATTTCACATCGTCGTCGTATTTGATATGCACCCCTATACGCGCTTGTACATAGCTATTCACCTTTAGGTTGAGGTTGGTTTCCCAATCCACATCTATATTTCCAAAGTTTCTGAGATAGTCGCCATAGAAGTTGAAGGTGGTGTTGAGCATCATATTTTCCATTATCTTTTTATCCCAACGCCCTGATACTGAAAAACCGAGCTCATTATGCGTGCGTTTTCCTTTCTTGAGGATAGTACCATCGGGGGCACGTTGGGCTTTTTCTACCCCAAAAGCACCGTCATCGGCTAAACGCTGATTGAATACAGCAGTGGTTTTGAGCGTAATAGGTGAAAGAAAGAGGTTGAAATTGATTTTAGCAGGTGCGTATTCAGCTCCCAAACCGAAGGTAATGTACGCTGGCGCTAAGAATTTAGAGATAGGTTTTTCTAAATCGGGATAGTTATACCCATTGCTGATTTGCGATAAAAACTGATAACGTGCGGTGTAATACCAAAACGACTGAGAGTCGCCGCGATAGCCAAATGAAGAAATGAGCGACAACTTATCATCTGTTTTGCGCACTTCGCGTCCTTTTTGGGCATTGATACCATAGTTGATTTCGAGTTCATTATCCCAAAAGAAAGTGCGTTCTGTATAACGGCGGCGGAATTTGGCATTCATAATACCCGAAATTGAGGATTCCCCCCCTGCATTCCAATTGGAGAAAGCTACCTCGCTCATATTCAACCCTACTTGGTTGAATTTAAACCATTTTTGTTGTGCTTGTTGGTATCGGTTGAAGGTAAATTTAAGAGCTTCGGGGTCTTCAATTACCCTGATGGTATCGCTTTTTACATCGGCTTGAAAAGCCTTAGCCTTGCGCACTTGTCCCCACGTTGTAACACTGCAAAGAAGGAGTGCGATAATAAGTTTTTTCATACTAAAAGTGATGCTAAATGATTCGGGGTGCAAAGGTAGGGATTATTTGGCAATTAGCCAATTGACAAATCGGTAAATCGGCTCATTACCCCCATAAACTCATTAGGAAGTGTGATGATTTTCAAAGGGATAGTATAATTGTGTTGCGTAGCAAATTCGGCTATAGCACTGCCAAGACCACCTGTAACTCCTTCTTCTACGGTGATAATTTTCTTGTATTTTTGGAAGATGTGATGCAGCATTTCCTCATCTAAAGGTTTGAGAAAACGCATATCGTAATGAGCGTATTTTTCAGCTGTAGTACTCTTTTGGATTTGCTCGGCAACCTCTTCGGCGATAGCACCAATGGTAAGTACCGCTATTTCGCTACCTTCTTTTAGCTGCTCGCCCTTGCCAATAGGCAATGCCTGAAAAGGTTGTTGCCAATGTTTTTCATTACATCTACCGCGCGGATAGCGAATGGCAATAGGATGTTCTAATGGTTGCTGGGCGGTATAAAGCAAATGGCGCAACTCGGTAGCGTTGCGCGGTGAGGCGATAATGAGGTTAGGAATGGGACGCAAAAATGCCATATCAAACACCCCGTGATGGGTAGTACCATCTTCGCCTACAAGTCCCGCGCGGTCGATACAGAATACCACGGGGAGATTTTGTAGAGCTACATCGTGAATGAGTTGGTCGTAGGCGCGTTGCAAGAAAGTGGAATAAATCACACAATAAGGGATAAAACCACGCGCAGCCCAACCTGCTGCAAAGGTTACAGCGTGTTGTTCGGCAATACCTACATCAAACACTCTATGGGGGAAAGATTGGTGCATAGCTGTAAGTCCGCTACCGCTGCTCATTGCAGGGGTAATGGCTATAATTTTAGGGTTGAGTGCGGCAAGCTGGGTGAGGGTCTGCCCTACCACCTCTTGGTACTTAGCAGGTAGAGATGGGTTTTCGGGCAGCGGTTCTCCCGTAATTTTATCAAATAGGGCGGGCGAATGGTAACTCACTTGTTGAGCTTCAGCTTTAGCAAATCCCTTGCCTTTGGTGGTAAGCACGTGCAAGAGTCGCACGCCTCTCTCATTTTTTTCAGCTTCAAGAGATCTGAGCAATTCAGGGAGGTTATGCCCATCTACCGTACCTTTGTAAGTGATGTTTAAATCGTTGAAGAAAGTTTCATCGACACCTTTTCTTTGGCGTAACTGCTCGAAATAATTTTTGAGAGCCCCCACGGTAGGGTCGATAGCCATAGCGTTGTCGTTGAGGATAATAAGCATATTAGCATCGGTAGTGCCGGCGTAGTTCAGCGCCTCAAAAGCCATACCGCTCACAATTGAAGCATCGCCTATCACAGCTATGTGCTGGCGCTGGGTATTCCCCTCCAAAGCCGATGCCATTGCCATACCCAAAACCGCCGAAAGCGAGGTAGACGAGTGTCCCGTGCCGAAAGCATCGTATTCACTTTCTGAGCGTTTAGGAAACCCACTGATGCCGCCCCGTTCACGTATGTGTGCAAAAGCTTCGTCTCTACCCGTGAGGATTTTATGGGCGTAACATTGGTGTCCCACATCCCATACTAATACATCATCGGGGGTGTTGAACACATAGTGCAGTGCGATAGTGAGTTCCACCACTCCAAGACTCGCACCTAAGTGTCCGCCCCGTGTAGCGATAACCTCTATAATGCGCTCACGGATTTGTTGTGCCAGTGCAGGAAGTGCTGCTATAGGAGTATTTCTAAGCTGTTGTATAGTCATCTCATTTGCTAATTTTTCCCTTTATTCACTAATTTTACTACCAACATAATCAGTACACCCATCGCAACGAAAGCTAACAAAGAGGCATACCAATAGGCAACAAAAACACCTTTGAGGACAACAGCAAAAACCACAACAAATAGAATAATAGTCGCCACCTCATTGAGCATTCGCAATTGCACAGAAGTGAGGGTTGCCTGCCCTGCTTGCAAACGTTTCATTATGCGCCAAGAATAATAATGATAGATAAATAAAAAGACAATAAACAGCAGTTTGACGTGCATCCAGCCTTGTCCCATAAATGTCCATTCTCCACCATCGTAAAGCATATAAAGCCCAGTAATGGTCATTAGTATAAGGGCGGGAACAGTGATGATGTTCCACAAGCGCTCTTCCATAAAGCTAAATTGTTTGTGAAGAATAGAACGCTCAGGCTCTTCTTTTTCCAAGGCTTCGGTGTGGTAGATAAAAAGGCGCACCATATAGAAAAGTCCAGCGAAGTAGCTCACTACAAAGATGATATGGATGCATTTAGCAATAAGATAATCCATAATTACAAAATGTTTTTACGAGTTTTTAGTTATTTGAAAATACAAAGGTAGTAATATTTTTCGGTTCTACTAAAATATAACAGAAAGTGTTTCCCAATTTTCTAATTTACTAATTTGTTAATTTGCTAATTATACACTACCTTTGCCCTCTCAAACCAGTATAAGTGTTATGGAACAGGTTTACATTTTTATGCTGTTCGTGTTTTTAGTGCTCGCTATTATCGATTTAGTAGTGGGCGTAAGCAACGATGCAGCCAACTTTCTCAACTCAGCTGTTGGCTCTAAAGTGGCTACTATCCGCACTATTATGATAGTCGCCAGCGTGGGGGTAGCTATCGGCGCTGTCTTTTCCAGCGGAATGATGGAAATCGCTCGAAAAGGCATCTTCAACCCCCAACTCTTCTATTTCGATGAGGTAATGATTATCTTTATGTCGGTTATTCTTGCTGATATTCTCCTCTTCGACCTCTTCAACTCTATTGGGTTGCCTACTTCTACTACTGTATCTATAGTTTTCGAACTTTTGGGAGCTGCAATGTGTGTGGCTACCATCAAAACTTTTGTAAGTGGACAACCTCTACTCACAGCTTTCGACTACATCAATACATCCGAGGCACGCAAGATTATTATGGGTATCTTTACCTCGGTAGCTATCGCCTTTACGGTGGGTACCATTGTGCAATACTTAGCCCGATTGGTGTTCAGTTTTAAATATCAAAACAATGTAAAATACGTAGGAGGGGTATTTGGCGGCTTGTCGCTTACAGGTCTTTCCTACTTTATCATTTTTAAAGGACTCAAAGACGTTGCTTTCATCCCTAAAGAAGCCATTGCGTGGATAGATGCTAATATCATTCTTCTGCTCATTGGCTGTTTTATTTTCTTTTCGGTGCTTTCACAGATGCTTATCCGTATGAAAATCAATATCTTTAGCGTGATTATCCTCAGTGGTACTTTTGCTTTGGCAATGGCTTTTGCGGGTAACGACTTGGTGAACTTTATCGGGGTGCCGGTAGCCGCTTATCAGTCGTATGATATATGGCATAACTCGGGAGTAGCACACAATAGTTTGCTAATGGGAGCTTTAGCCGATGGGCAAATCACTACCCCCACTTTCTTGCTATTGTTCACAGGCTTTGTGATGATTCTCACCCTTTGGTTCTCCAAAAAAGCACGCCACGTGATTGATACAGGGGTGAACCTCTCTCGCCAAAGTGAAGGAGGTGAAGAAAAATTCTCGTCTAACTTCTTGTCGCGTTTTTTGGTGCGTATTACCGTGATTTGCGCTAATGCAGTGGAGTTTGTAATGCCTAAATCGCTCAGCAGTAAAATAGATCACCGTTTTGAAAAACCTGAACTCGACCCTAATGTAAAAGAAGAAGACCTTCCCGCTTTCGACCTTGTGCGTGCTGCAATCAACCTTGTGGTATCGAGTAGTTTGATTGCCTTTGGTACGTCGTTCAAATTACCGCTCTCTACCACTTATGTAACCTTTATGGTGGCAATGGGTTCCTCTCTCGCCGATAGGGCTTGGGGGCGCGACAGTGCTGTATATCGTGTGGCTGGGGTGCTAAACGTAATTGGAGGTTGGTTCTTAACTGCTATTGTGGCTTTTATCGGTGCTTTTATTGTGGCTGGCGTGCTGTATTATGGCAGTGTAATTGGTCTTATCGTGATGATTATGGTGGTAGGCTTCGTGCTCATCCGCAATGCCGTGATCTACCGCAACAAGCAGAAAGCTAAAGCCCAAGGCAAACGCTTTGAACGCGCCGATTTGGCGACTATCGGTGGGGTGATAAAAGAAAGCTCTAACTATGTATCCGAAACAATTTATCGCATTGATGAGCTCTATAGCAAGGTGGTGAAAAACCTCGGTACACAAGATTTGAGCAAACTCACCAAAAACAAGAAGAACGCTAAAAAACTCGAAAAAGAACTCGACGAACTAAAAGGCAATGTATATTACTTTATCAAATCACTGAATGAGAGCTCAGTAGCCTCCAGCAAGTTCTACATTCTCATTTTGGATTACTTGCAGGATATGGCACAGTGTCTCACCGCTATTACCCTCAACAGCTATGAGCACGTGAATAACAACCACAAGAACCTCAAGTTCAACCAGCTGAGAGATTTAAAATACATTTCCGACAAGATGGAAGAAGTGTTTAGAGCAGAAGCCGAAATATTTAAAGGTTCAGACTATAACAAGTTACACATCATCTTTGAAGATTGCAAGGTGTTGAAAAACGAAGTATCTAAAATGGTACAAAAGCAAATCGACCGTATTCGTACCACCGAAACCAGTCATAAAACCACCAAATTGTACTTCAGTATTTTGCTCGAAACCAATGCGCTTATCAGGGCTAACAACAACCTATTAATGCAGTTCGACGAATACCAAAAACAACAAAACAAAAAGAAGAAAATAAACCTTATTAATCTTCAACAAGAGGTAAGAGATAAGAGGTAAGAAGAAAATCAGTACACTTTGCCAAAGTCCTCAATCGCCCGTGCGGCTCGCTCCTTTGGCAAAGTCTTTTGCTTGTGCGGTTCAAGATTTATGAGATTGAGAAAGATACTGTTCTATTAACAGTTCAACTACCTTTAAAAAAACGTATTTGTCACCCCCAAGGAACAACCATCTCAACCTATACTTATAAGGTAGAACCAAGTTTCCGCTAAGAAAACAGAGGGCACACGCTTATGATATACAAAAAGTTGAAGCCGTTACCCATAAAAGTTTTTTATTAGATACACTTACTGATAAAATGCTTACTGACTTATAAGTCCCAATAGTCTATTATTAAACTTAACTCTGTAAAATGATGAATAAAATATTCAAAATACTTATTGGGATAGTTTTTGCGGCAATAATACTACTGATAGCATTTATCATATTTTTTCCTTTTGCTTATAGAATGCCTAAATTTCCCGAACAACCTAAGTATTCTATCACTGAAAAACTCTTTTTGGAAAAGCTAAAAAAGAAATATCATTGTACAGAAATCAATAGATCTTACTATAATATCACAGCAAAAGAAGAAGATACTTTTATAAAAACAGATTTTTTAAAACATCCTTTCTCCTACAACATTGAAATGGACTTTGAAAATGAAAAAGAAAGATATCTTAGCGATTTCAAACAAGAAAGTCTATATATAAAAGATAGTATTCTAAACAAGAATGAAAATCTAAAAAGAATAGTTTTTTATGTAGCATTTACCAAGCAAATAGATAGCAGAAGTAGTACAGTTGCATATCATAAATTTTTATATCTATATGATAAACAAAAAGATAGTTTGATTTTCTCACCCGAATAAATAAAGAATGAAAAAATCTAATAAGTATTTAAGTATAAAGAACATTTTAAACTCACTATTTACACACTTGTTGTATGGATTGCCGCAGTTTCTTTTTATGCTTGGCTATTTTATATTATAAACTCATATATTACAAAATAAATAAACAGCACAGATGAAAAGAATAGTACTTTTATTTCTATTTATATTTTTAACTTCTTGTAATGCTTCTTACAATTCTTTTTATTTTTATGATGAGCCTACTTATGCAACAAAAGAAAAAGAATTGACGATAAGTACAGAGCAAGCAGCTTATTTGTTTGCAGAAAGCTATTTCAAAGATTATCCCTCAGAACAGGAAGTAACTGCAAATATTAATCTTATATTTGGAAATAAATATGTAGTTTCTCCTAATAGGATACGTTATAATGCAAAAATAAGAAGGTATTATTTAACCTATGACACTTATTGGGTTAGTGGGAAGACAGGAAAAATAAAGAGAAATAGGCGTTCGGTTTTACATATTGATAGAGTTGAAAAAGCAACTAAATGGAATATTTCAAGATTTTATATAAAATCGTTTAAAAAAACTTATTATCGCAAGGATTTTTAGTTGAATGTGCTATATCATATTATAATATTGAAAATTCTTATTCCAATGATACGATGGATTAGTTACATACTATGTTTTTGTCTTACTATTTGCTGTGTAAACCGAAATATACAAAAAGAATATTCCTACAACACAAAAATAGCAAAACCTGATAGTATTATTCGTTATATAGATAAATTGGACTCTATCAATTTTCAACCTATATATGGTGAGGAACATATTTTTTATAAAGATTCTGTTTTTTATAGAGGAAAGGATACAATTCATAGCAAAGAAATGCACTTAAAATATTCTTCAAAAGGAAAACTGAAAAATAAAGTATTTTATGGATATATAGAAAATTCTAAATATCTTAGTCCCCTTACTGAATTTCACTACGATGAAAAAGGGAGAATTTCAGAATATATTTATTATTTTTCTAAAAAAGATAGTATTATTTATGATAAAGATACTGTTGGGTGTAGTGAATTACATATTCTGTATGATAAAAAAGGAAATGTAGTAGAAAAAGTTTGCCAAGGAACTGCTGAAAATGAAGATATAAATATGGGAATGTCTGTTGGCACTTGGTATTTTTACAAAGATAATAGACTTGTAAAAGAACTCTATTTCCATAATGCTAAGAGAGGTGATGATTATATTCTCCATAAAATATATGATAGCAAAGGAGGGTATAAGGAAATCTATACTAATAATTATATGCTATATGAGAATGATAGCGTTGCTCTTTCTCCACAAGAAATAAAAAGACGAACAAAGACTAAGAAATAAGCATTACTAGAAGCAGGAGCTGAAGGTGAACCCACAGTTTACAATCTGCAATGGGTAAAAGAAGAACAAATCATTCGTAATAGTAAAATAGAAAAAGTAGTGAAAAGGTTTGGCTTATGAATATAGTTTTTTATGCGTTTATAAGTAATATCATAAAATAGGCTCAGCAAAGAATAAACAGCTGTTATAGATACTATTAATAAAAAAGAAGAAAAATGAGAGGGCTACAGCTTACTAAAATGTATAAGATATTTTTTCTACTTATTTGTATTATAACACTCAGTTGTAATACAAATAGCAACCATACAAGTAATCTAAAAACAATAACATTAGAAAATAACCATCAAACAATAACCAATGAAAATAATGAACAGAAGATAGAAAACGAAGAGTTACTTCTTTTTTTGGATAATTTGAAAAAAGCGCTACTTGAGAAACAAATAGATGAAATCGCCAACAATATGATAAATTATCCCCTTGAAGATGAAGGTCCTCTTTATGAGATGATATATGGCGATAAAGTTTATGAAGAAGGTTTTACGACAAAAGACAAACCTATTGGAAAAGAAGATTTTATAAAAATATTTGATAAATTATTCGCTAAGAAGTATATTTTGCTTTTCCAAAAGTTGGATACAAAGAATATTATTGAAAATAGGATTTTTAGTTGGTGGAATAAGGAAAAAACTACAAATATTGATTTTTCCTTTTTATCAGAAAATTCTTTCCAAATAGATATTAGTTTTTTAGAAAGTGATGTTATAGGAGGGTATACTATTAAGTATATTTTTAAGAAGATAAATGGTAAAATTCTTTTGTATTTAGTTCGAAGTGTGTAATCAAAAAAGAATAAAAAAACAAAACTTTTCGGACACTTTCTTAATTATTAAACATTTGGCATTATTTTCGTATGTTTTCTTTTAGAAACACAAAAACTATATTCCAAAATGAAAAACCTATCTTATTTTTTGTTATTGTGCCTTGTCCTACTCGTATGCGCTTGTGGCGACCGAAAAGCTTACAAATCCGCTGATCGCGGAAGTAGCACTGGCGATTATGGAGGTATCACCGAATACCGAGATGAAAACTCTACCGGCGATTACCGAGAAGAAAGTAGTGGTGAATTAGCCGAGATTGCTGTAGTTGGCTACGGCGAAAAGAGCGCTAAGAGAAAAGCCTCTAAAACAACAGGTGATGTTAGCAGAAGTGACGAAAGTATGATGTCAGCTAAAATGTCGGTAGCAAAAGATGTAGCAACCAGCAAACCAGCAAAACGCACTGAACCTAAGCACCCTAAACGTCACCCCGAAAGCGACCCCCAACCTCAGTCTGGTTTGGTAACCGCCGGCGAGTGGAACGATCTCAACAGCTGGGATTTCTACCAAAAAACACTCGATAAAAAAGACTTCAATAGCTTCCCCGAATACTGGCAAATGTACACCAATCACCGCATTGCTGTGCTTCTAACCGCTAATGGCAAACCTGTTGTAAACGCGAGCGTTGCCCTCTATCGCAACAATACCCTGCTATGGACAGCCAAAACCGATAACACTGGAAAGGCTGAACTATGGGCGAGCGCTTTCCAAAAAGAAAAAAATCTTAACACCGAGCATTTGCGCCTAAAAGTCAATAACGAATGGATAAGCACTGAAAATCCAATTAGCGAAACGACCCTCAATCGTATTGCCCTTAAAAACAACACAGAAAAAACTTCAAACGAAGTACAAATTGCCTTTATGGTAGATGCTACGGGCTCAATGAGTGATGAGTTAGAGTTCCTAAAAATGGACTTGAAGAACGTAATTAGTAAGGTTGAAGAAGGTAATAAAAACCTAAAAATCAGTACTGGCACCGTATTTTACCGCGACGAAGGTGACGACTATGTAGTTAAACACTCCGATTTTACTAAGGATATCAATAAAACCATTCAATTTATCAACGGACAAAAAGCTGATGGTGGCGGCGACTTCCCTGAAGCCGTGCATACCGCCCTCAATGAGCTCAACAAACTACAATGGAATGCCTCAGCACGCACCCGCATCGCTTTTTTAGTACTCGATGCCCCTCCTCATCACGAAGATAAAGTAATCAAAAGCGTACAAGCTTCTGTAAAAACCGCTGCCGAGAAAGGTATCAAGCTCATCCCCATCGTGGCTAGCGGTATCGATAAACCCACCGAGTTCTTAATGCGCTTTATGGCAATGTATACCAATGGCACCTATGTATTTATCACCGACGATAGCGGTATCGGTAATAGCCATTTAGAGCCCAGCGTAGGCGAATACCAAGTCGAAAAACTCAGCAACCTGATGATTCGTCTTATCAAAAAATATACAGAATAATGTCGTATAAGTTTTAACAAAGTGTAGCAATACCAAAAAAAAGAGGCAACTGAGAAGATTTACAGTTGCCTCTTTTTCTTACTTTTTATTTCTTATTTCTTAGCTGCTAAAATTCGTCTTGCAGCTTCGGAAGCGGCGATCAAACCGCCTGCCGACATTATAATATCTTTCAACACCAAGCGTCCAGCTCCCGATAAGTAAGGGAAACCATAAGCTGGAGTAGGCATATCACCACCTAAATTAGGTACATACACCTCGGGGGTAGTGATGAGGAAAGAAAGTGTAACAATGCTCATACCAAAAGTGAGTAAACCTCCTATCACCCCTATTTTAGGTGACCAAATACCTAAAAGGGTAAGTAAGCCTATCAAGCAAATGAAAGCCCCTAAACCATAAGAGAAAGTATAAGTATTGTTCTCTTTATGCCATTCGATATTGGCTTTCACCATCTTACCTTCGGGGTTTTTGTGCAATTTGTATTGTGCTACTTCTTTGCCTTTGTTAGCCTCACCTGTAACACCGTTCTCATCGATTGCGGTTTTACCTGAATTAGCATAGAAAAAACTCATAAACGGACTGTTAGTCACGAAAGGTACAATGCCATCGGCTTCATACTGACATACTTTCAAGCCTCCTATCCACGCCATTACGATGAAGATAGCAACCCTGATAAAATTCACGAAACAACGTTCGCTTCCTGCTAAAAATGATAATAACTTTTGCATAGTAATTTGTATTAAATTTCAGGGTGCAAAATTACGTCTTTTTTAGCAAATACAAATGGATAAAAAAGGTGATTGCATAGACATTTTAGTGTGTTTCGTTGGCAACTATTGAAATACCTACGCTTTCGCGGAAGTGTTTAGGCGAAAGTCCCACGTTTTTTTTGAAGAATCTACTGAAGTAAAATTCGTCTTCAAAATTCAAATCAAAGGCTATTTCTTTGATAGACTTATGCGTGAGGTGCAGTTGTTTTTTAGCTTCTAATACCAATCGGTCTTGGAGGAGTTTAGAAGGTGTTTTCCCGATGAGTTTTTTGAGTTTTTTGCTAAAAGCATCGGGGGTGAGAGAAAGCGCCTCGGCATAGAAAGAGAGATTGCGCTCACTAAGGAAGTGTTTTTCTAAAAGTTCTTGGAAGTCGGTTGCTAAAGTATGGTCGGTTTGTGGAGGAGTATCAGTGAGTAATAGGCTCTTTTCCTTGCTGGAAAGCGCTAAAATAAGCTGAAGATAAGAGCGCAATACCGCTTCTGAAAAAGGATTATTTTCGGTAAGTTCAGCAGTTATATTTCTAAATAGATTTTTTACTTCTACGAAAGTAGCTTCTCCCACAGCAATGTGAGGTTGTAAAAACAATGCATTAAAGAGGAAACCATTGCAAGCGACTTCTTTTTTGTGGTATTCTATACAATAGAAATCGCCGTGAAATTGCAAGAGTTCGGCGGTTGTAATGCTTGCTTCTTGCCACTGAAAGTGCTGAAAAGGAGAGAGAAAAAGCAAGGTGTAACCCTTATAAGTATACGGAGTAGCATCTACTGTAAAAGAACCTGTACCTTCAAACATAAATATACAATAATTCTCCACACTTGTGGGTGTGGAGAATTGTTGCAAATTGATATGTTCAACAAATAAGGTCATTTTTCACCTAATTGTTTATCGTCTATTCATTGATAGCAGCGATACCAGGGAGTACCAATCCTTCGAGGCTTTCGAGCATAGCGCCACCACCGGTAGAAACATAGCTCACTTTGTTTTCAAAGCCAAATTGTTTAACAGCAGCTACCGAGTCGCCACCTCCTACGAGTGAGAAAGCACCTTTTTTAGTAGCTTCGGCAACATAATCACCTACAGCGATAGTACCTTTGGCGAAGTTAGGCATTTCAAACACCCCTATAGGGCCATTCCACAAGATAGTTTTAGAAGCGAGCAATACCGATTTGATATTTTCGAGTGTTTTAGGGCCTGCATCGAGACCTTCCCAACCATCGGGAACAGCATTTACGGATACTATTTGGGTTTTAGCGTTGTTGTCGAAAGCGTCGGCAGCTACCACATCGATAGGCAAGTGAACTTCTACGCCTTTAGCTTTAGCTTTAGCAAGGATATCAAGAGCGAGGTCGAGTTTATCGTCTTCACAGATAGAGTTTCCTACTTTACCGCCTTGTGCTTTGATAAAAGTATATGCCATACCTCCACCGATGATAAGGTGGTTTACTTTTCCTAAAATATTTTCGATGATAGTGATTTTAGAGGAAACTTTAGAACCGCCGAGTATAGCTGTTACAGGTTTTTCACCTGATCTCATCACTTTGTCGATACTTTCAATTTCTTTAGCGAGGAGGTAACCAAAGCATTTGTTGCTAGGGAAGAATTTAGCTACAATAGTAGTAGAAGCGTGGGCGCGGTGAGCGGTACCAAAAGCGTCGTTCACGTAGATATCGCCGAGTTTAGCCAATTGTTTAGAGAAGTTTTCGTCGCCTTTTTCTTCTTCGTTGTGGAATCGCAAGTTTTCAAGGAGCACTACACTACCCGCAGGAGCTGCAGCTACAGCTTTTTCGGCTACTTCGCCTACGCAATCGTTTACAAAGATTACTTTTTTGCCTAATACTTTTTCTACTTCACTAACGATATGGCGGAGAGAATACTTATCGTTGCGTTCACCTTTTGGGCGACCTAAGTGACTCATCAAAACAGCGGTACCACCGTCCTTAAGGATTTTCTCGATAGTAGGTTTAGCTGCCTCAATACGAGTGTTATCGGTTACTTTAAAATTTTCGTCTAATGGTACATTGAAGTCCACACGAATCAAGGCTTTCTTGCCTGCAAAGTTAAAATTGTCTATGGTTTTCATATATTGTATATATAAATAATATTTTCAAGCTACAAAGGTACGGATTAATTAGCGAATCTGCAAATTTGGGATTTACTTTATTGTTCTCAAATACTCAAGCACTTCTCGGGCTTGTTGCTGGGTGAGATTTTGGTTGAGCATTAGGCTTTGGTACTCTTCTACTAATTTTTTAGCGATAGGGTCTTGTTTTTCCATTGCATCGGGATAGAGAATCATATTCATCAGCCACTCAGGGGTACGGCGTTCCATTACGCCAATCATTGCGGGGCCTATTAAGCGTTTTTTAGGGCGGTGGCAGGCAACACAAAGATTGTTAAAAGTTTCTTCACCTTTGGCAGCCATTGCCGCATCGGGGGTATCGGCTAAAGGAGGGTTGAGGGTGATGGGTTTTACCCCTTTTGGGTTTTGCCAATCGGGGAAATCGGGTTCAGGAGTGGCTGTAGTGGTTGCCTGAGGCGCAGTAGTTTCGGGGGTAGTGGTATCGTTGCTATTATTATTGTTGTTAGTGCCGCCACCACAAGCGGTTAGGAGTGTTAAAGTTGTGAATATTAAAAAGTGTTTTTTCATAGAAAATCTTTTGTTTGGGCGTTTGCAATATAATAGACTTTGTCAAAGTCCAAGGACTTTGACAAAGTGTAGTGACACGAAGACAATTTTATTTTTATAAGAGTTTTACGACTTCTTTGGCGAAATAGCTCGCGATAAGGTCGGCACCAGCACGTTTGATACTCACGATTTGTTCCATCATCACGGCATCGTGGTCGAGCCAACCCTTGGCAGCAGCGGCTTTGAGCATTGCGTATTCACCTGATACTTGGTATACAGCTACGGGTACTTCGCTCATATTCTTCACCTCGCGCACGATATCTAAATAGCAAAGTCCTGGTTTTACCATTACAATATCAGCACCTTCCTCTATATCCATACGGGTTTCGCGTAAGGCTTCGAGGCGGTTGTGATAGTCCATTTGATAAGTTTTCTTATCTTTAGGGATATCCTGCTGATCTACAGGAGCACTGTCGAGGGCATCGCGGAAAGGGCCGTAAAAAGCTGAGGCGTATTTGGCGCTGTATGACATTATGCCTACGTGTTCAAAACTATTATCCTCAAGGGTTTCGCGCAATGCGACAATGCGGCCGTCCATCATATCGCTGGGGGCTATGAAATCGGCACCAGCCTCGGCGTGTGAGAGAGCCATACGACAAAGGGTATCAACCGTAGCATCGTTTACAATCTTGCCATTTTCTACAATGCCATCGTGCCCATAGATAGAATAAGGGTCAAGGGCTACATCGGTCATTACAAGCATATTAGGAGTTGCTTCTTTCACGGTTTTGATAGCGCGTTGCATCAAACCGTTAGGGTTGGCAGCTTCAGTGCCTTTGTTGTCTTTGAGGTTATCGGGGACTTTTACAAATAGTAAAACTGATTTGAGACCTAAGCTCCAAAGTTCTTTTACTTCTTTTGCCAAGAGGTCGAGACTATAGCGATAATAACCTGGCATAGAGGCAATTTCTTCTTTTACACCTGTACCTTCGACTACAAAGAGGGGTACGAGAAAATCATCGGGGGTAACGATAGTTTCTTTTACTAAACTACGTATTGTATCGCTTACGCGCAAACGGCGGTTTCTTCTGAGTGGGAACATATTTAATCAATTAACAATTTACAATTAACAATTTACAATTAACAAAAAAGTGTTTTACTTCATTCTCGAAAATTTCTATGGGGTAAGAGTGTTCCATAGTGTTGAGCAGATGGATGGTAACATTTAGCAGGCTACGCATATCGTCACGGAGTACGGCAAGCGATTCCCAAGGGGCAATCACGGTGTCCTGCAAGCCTATAACTACCTGCATATAAGCGGTATAATTAGAGTTAGGCTGGGTGTTGAAAGGTAATTCGTGACGGTGAGTAAGCGCAGGGTTGAACAACAAGCAAGGTTTGCCTAATTTTTGAGCGAGGTAATAAACTACGAGTCCGCCCAAACTTGACCCGATGAGTACATCGGCAGAGGAGTATTGGGTTTGCAGTTCATCAAAGAGGTTAGGGGTGTTGCGATAGTTGATGGTAGGGGCGAAGATTTCACCATAAGGGGAAAGCACAGCACGCCTATCATCTTGTAAAAAGCTATCAAGCCCGTGTAAATAAAGTATTTTCATAATGGGGGCAAAGGTAGTATATAATTAGCAAATTAGCAAATTAGCAAATTAGAGAATTAGCAAATTGGCTTATTGTTTTTATTTTAGGATTTCTATATCTACTTGAATCAATCCTTTGTTTTTGTTATCGGTGATTTCCATAAAGGCGCGTTTGGTGAGGTCGAGTTCGCGACCTTTGGTAAAGGGGCCTCTATCGGTAACGGTCACGACTACAGATTTGCCATTTGCGCGATTGGTAACCTTTAGTTGGGTGCCAAAAGGCAAAGAGGGGTGTGCTGTAGTGAGCTTACTATTACTAAATACGGCACCGCTGGCTGTTTTTTTGCCGTTGAATTTGTCGTGGTAATAGGTTGCAGTGACGTCGGTTTTATAAACGCCTGTTTTTATATTGGTTGTTGCTTTAGGGGTAGTTTTTTTTGCGTGTGAACGTGTTGTGCGTTGGTGATCGATAGTAGCACAGGACTGTAAAGCTAAAAGTGCTATCAAGCAAAGAATTAATTTTTTCATCTTGTTTTCTTTTTAAAAAATAAAAGACTGTTCAAAAAAGAGTTATTTTGTAGTTACTATTTTGAACAGTCTTTATAAAAATACTTTATTGGTTACCTACTTTTAGTATCCACGCTTTGGAGTTTTTAAACTCTGGGCGGCGGAGTATGTTGATAAGGCGTTCGCCTGCTTCACCTCGTGTTTCGTAAGGTTTATCGGCATAGATGTAGGTTAAATTGTTATTAGGGTGCATAAAGGTAGCTACCTCTACTTCTAACTTTTGTCTGATTTCATTAGTCATTCTGTAAGCACCCCCTGGGCTATTGTACACGCCAAGGATTACATAGTATCCTGGTGGAATAGGGATATCATCTTCCACTACTTTAATACGTTCATCTAATTTCTCCATAAGAGTTTTAGGCTTAGGAGGAGGTGGCGTAGTAGGTGTTTGGGTAACTGTAACGGTAGGTGTTACCACCTTAGGTTCAGGTGGTTTTACTACTGGTGGAGTTTTTACAACTGGTGGTTGTTTTGGTTTTTTGATATGATGTTTACCACCGAATTGATAAGAGAGTAACACATCGTAACTACCACCTTGTTCGGCTACATAGTTGGCTATACTCTGTTCATAGCCAAAGCCAATGCTAAAATGGTTGCTTACATTGAAGCCTATGCCTCCAAAAACACCGTATTTTTGGTCATAACCAGCATACGCCCAGCCCATATTTACATCAAGCATTAGATGGCCGCCAAATTGGAAGTTATCTTTTGTTTTTTTGCCTTTAGCCATTACGCTGAAAAATCCATCTTCTAAAAAGTCGCTTCTGCTTTGTAGCTCTTTGCGGTACATCACGTGAGCGGTGAGGGATTTTTCGTTGAAAGGCACAGCCATTTCACCTGCTGAGAAAGAATAGTCTAAGAGGTTTTCGGCGGTAAGCCCGACGTGCCAATAGCCAAAGTTTACATCTACCCCAGGTTGGAGGTTGATGATACTAGTAGGTTTGGCATTTTCAACTAAGGGGTCTTGTACGTTTGAACGCACTTTGCTTTTATCGATACTGCTGCGAGCGAAGGCCACATTCAAGCCCAAGCGCAAATAGTTATCTCTTGAGATTTCAACTTGGTGTACGTAGTTTCCTAAGATACCTACATTGGAGAAGAAACTCACATTGCGCTGGAAGACCATTCCGTGAGCCATATTATTTCCGTCGTAATAATCTTTTTTTCGACCTGCATCACCGCCCCATTTTTTGCCATAAGAAAGACCAAAGGTATTGAATTTATCGTCCTTAAAGCCCATCCATTGGTTGCGATGGAAGAAGGTGATTTGGGATTCGTTTTTGCTAAAGATAGGAAATGCGGGGTTCATTAGATAAGTGTTGTACTTTACGGCTGTATGTCCAGGCATTTCATAGGGCAAATAATTACCATCGCCTTGAGCCCAACTGTAGTAGGCACCAAGCACAAACGCTATAATGAGTATATGTAATCTACTTTTCATTGTTCGTTTTTATTTTAGTATGGTAATTGTACCTTTTAAATCTACGCTTTTTGTTTGACCATTTTCGGTATATTCACCTTTTATAGTGTAGATATAGATAAGAGCACGTTTGCCAAGGTCTTTAAAAGCATTAGAATTAGCTGAAGGCCACTGATTTTTGTAATTAGTGCCGGAATATTCTTCTTTACCTTCGACTGTATAGATGGTTACTTTCACATTGGGGCTAGTATATTTAGCTGGGATTTCCCAAGTATCGTTGAAATGGTCGCCATTAGGGGTTACAATGTTCGGTACTTTATCTACTTTATAAATATCCAATTGGAAACTTATAGCATTTTCGCCTATAGCGGGGCAAGATATTTCTTTTAGAGTGTAGTTACCTGCCATATCTTCGGAAGTGATATCAAGTGATGTACCATATTTTTCGGTACCATCATCTTTCACCCATACGAAGTTACCTCCAGCGATTTCTATTTCGTTGTTAGTATTTGTTTTTTTAAGTACTACAATATGTTCGCCTACTTGAGCACTTATTTTTATTTTAGGGGAATTGTTTTGTCCTATTTTAGAAATTGTACTGTTGTTATCGCTTCCTTTAAAGCCGAGTTCAAAGAGGCCTAAGCGGTAGTTTTCTACTTTTATATGAGCGCGTTTAGGGCAACCGCCATTGTTGATTTCTAAATAGTACTCTCCTATGGCATCTACGCTTGCGGTAGGGGCTTCACTGCCCAGCGGTGTGTCGTTCGTATAGTTAGCACTGGTTACTTTGTACCATTTGTAAGAAAAGCTATCGGCGAGGGTAGCATTGGGGTCGAAACTATCGGCGGCGACGGTTAGGGTAACCGAACCACCTTGACAAAGATAAACAGTTCCTTTAGCGCCATCGGCTGATGAAATCTCGAAATCGGGGATGGGTGTAAAGGCGATAGCGCGCTCAGCAGAGGTTTTGATGATGCTGGTGTTGTAAGTAACCTTTACAGCATATTTGGCTGATTCGGAATTACCAGCGCGCAATACTATCAATTGGTGACGTGTTTCGCCTAAGATATCGTTACCATCTTTCGACCATTGGAAATTGAAATAACGATAGTCGGCGCGTTTCACTTCCACTTCTTGTCCGCTACTACTCAGTTTTACTTTTATTTTTTGTACTTCGAGGGTAGTTTGAGAGCGGGTTTCGCAATCGGTAGACGAGATAGCGAGTGTACCTACTTTCACTTCGGTGATATCGGCAATGGTTTCGAAATAGATAGGATCGAGGGTTTTTACAGTGCCGCAATTGCCGTTATCGGTGAGTTTTACGGTATAGATATCTACTGAAGTAGGAGCCGATGAGATGGTGAGTTGGGTACCTGTTTCGCCAGGAAGTACTGTACCATTTTTGCTCCATTCGATAGTAGGAGAAGTCATATTATGAGAGACTTGCAAGACATTTGTTTTGCCGTGATAGTAAATTTCACGGGTGTTGATATCATCTGCCCAACGGGCTGTGATAGTAGTTTTCTTTACCACTACGGAGTTAGAGGTAGCTGGGCATCCGCCAGAGCTTGCGCCTACAGTAGCATAGTATACGCCAGAGCCCTCGGCAGCATATTCGGTTTTGCCTACCCCTTCGGCGACCTTCACGTTGTCCTTAAACCAAGTGTAGGTAGCTGAAGCAGAAGCACCCGTAGTAATGGTGAGGGTTGCGACGCCATCGCAGAATTCCAATGAATTGTTGCCACCGTTAATTTTTAGGGCATTGGCATCTTGTAGCCGGATGTCTAATTCGTTAGAATCGGGGATAGAGAAGCCTGTAGCAGTAACTTTCAGTTTGTATTTACCGTTTTCTAAGGCGCTATTCAAAGGCAGTTCGCTTTGGGTTTTTCCTGCTAAATCTTGATAAGTACCTGAGAGATTGGCTTGCCACTGGAAGGAGAAAGTGGTATAATCGGAAGGGTCGACAGTGAGTTCGGTACCCCCAGCAACGGCAGTAATTTTATCGATTGCCAAAGTAACGGCGTTGGTAGTACAAGGTTGAAAAGCGTTTTTGGTTTTGATTGCCACTTTAAAGCTATCGGGGGCTTTAAGAGTAATCTCGTTAGTAGTAACAGTAGCGGCACAGCCAGCGGTTTGCACTACTTGGGCTTTATAGGTGCCCGCAGTATTAGCAGTATAGGTAGCTGCTGTTTCACCTGTAATTTCTGCACCATCTTTGAACCATTTGTACTGAGGACTTTGGGCGGTGGTACTCACAGTAAAAACACGGTTTTTACCTGGCATTAGCACAGTGCCTCCCGTGGTACTGATAGATGCAGTGATATTATCTTTTCGCTTGATCGTTACTCGGTTAGATTGTACATCACAACTACCGCCACTTCCTACTTGTACGTAGTAGTTACCAGCGAGGTTTTGCCCAACGGGAACAGTATAGGTATTCACTCCTTGGGTTTCAGTTAGTTTGGTATTATCACGATACCAAATAAACTTAGCGGAAGGATTGGCGGGAGTAGCTGTAAGGGTAAAGGATTCGCTTTCGCATATTTCGGAAGCTGAGGAAGTGAGTGTAACGGATTGGCTTCCAGACATTCTTACTTCAATAGAAGGAGAGTAAGCACTATGAGGACAATCTGTTTTATAATCTATAGCTGCATAGTACTCACCTGGTTCAGAGACTGTAAAGGTAGGGCCTGCATCTCTTTGGATAGGAATACGTTGGGAACCTACCCTTTTACCCCATACATAACGATAATTGGACACTGGTAGCCCATCATTAAGAGCTATCACTTTTAATTCTTGAGTATGACCAGGGCAAAGTGTTACATTTTGAGGAGCAACAGTTACACGATTAACTCCCAACCAAATGGCTTTAAAACTTTCTGTCCCAACGGTAGCATCTTTGTTGAGTGTAATTATTTCTGCAGCAGGGCTGGTACTTCTTACTCTTATCTTAAAATTTGAACCAGAAATATTAGCGGGAAAAGAAAAACTAGTTTCTGGAGCTTTAAAATCACGTTTAGAATTTTGACCTGTTATTGTTTTCAGAATAATAGGGTTATCAAAACTTCCATTAGCATCTGACAACTCTATATAAAACACATTATTGGCATTAGGTAAGGGAGGATCCCAATAAAAATTCACACTCCAATTATTATAATCAGGGGCAATGCAAGCATTCCCAAATTGCCTTCTTGCATATTTAAACTTACCCTGTATTTGAGCATATACCTCCTGTGCTCCAGAGAAGAGAAAGAAAAACAACACAAGGTATTTAAAAAAACTTTTTACTTTCATTTCATTTAAAAATTAAAAAAACATTGCTATAAGAAATGTGCTTACAAAGCACTATACACCGCGCAAAAGTACAAAAAAGAAAAATACTACACAAATATAAGCGTAAAATTTTTTTATGATTTTCACGGGCGATTGGTGGGAATGATGGGAGAATCTCAGAGCATCTCGGGGGGAATCGGAGGGGGGCGAGGGAGGGATAGGTAGGTATGAAATAAAAAAAGAGCAACTCTATATCAGAATTGCTCTTTATAAGAAGGCGGCGACATACTCTCCCACAACAAGTGTAGTACCATCTGCGCTAAAAGGTTTAACTGCTCTGTTCGGAATGGTAAGAGGTGAGACCTTTGACTATAACCACCTTAAATCTTTTTAGGGGTTAGGGGTTAGAGGATAGGTTTCAGGGTAATCCCTGATGCCTATAACCTAATACCTGTAACCTTATATTTTTAACATATAGGGATAAAAAACATATTTTTTCAATTGACAATTGACAATTAATAATTAACAATTGTTGTGACTAACGCTCTTTAAAAGAATCTCTACGCGCGAAAAGTCTACGGGTGATTAGTATTACTCGGCTATGATGTTACCACCTTTACACCTGTAACCTATCAA
>NZ_JAESPJ010000029.1:0-154131 GCF_016806945.1 Capnocytophaga genosp. AHN8471 | reverse complement strand
CTTTTCGGACAGCCTCTTTTCTATTTGTTGTTCCATTATGTTATAGTGTTTCTTTTAGCCATTTGAAGAACGTTCTCTGCCATAAGAGTCCATTCTGAGGTTGTAATACCCAGTGGTTCTCATCAGGAAAATAAAGTAACTCACTTTTGATGCCTCTCAGTTGAGCTGCTGTAAAAGCTTGGAATCCCTGTTCTTCGGGTACTCGGTAGTCCTTTCCTCCGTGAATGATGAGAATAGGGGTGTCCCATTCTGTAATCTTCTCTATAGGATTGAACTCTTTATACGATTTTTGCGCTACGGCGTTCTTTTTATCCCAATAAGCACCTCCTATTTCGTTGTTGTTGAAGAAGAGCTCTTCGGTAGTACCATACATACTTTGTAAGTTGAATACTCCGCAATGGGCAATAAACGTCTTGAAACGTTTTTGGTGAATACCTGCTAAGTAGTAGATTGAATATCCTCCGTAGCTGGCTCCTATAGCTCCCAATCGTTCTTTGTCTACATAAGGTTCCTTAGCAATATCATCAATAGCCGATAGGTAATCGCGCATTGGCTGTCCGCCCCAATCTCCACTAATTTGCGCATTCCATTCTACCCCAAAGCCTGGTAATCCTCTGCGGTTGGGAGCTATCACTATATAACCTTGCGAAGCCATTACTTGAAAGTTCCAACGAAAACTGTAAAACTGGCTCACAACAGATTGTGGTCCTCCTTGGCAGTAGAGTAGGGTAGGGTACTTCTTGTTAGGGTCAAAGTTGGGTGGGTAAATTACCCAAGCGTGCATTCTCTTGCCGTCAGTAGTTTTGATGATACGCTCCTTAATAGGACATTCAGCAATCCCTTTGTATAGCTCATCGTTAAAATGTGAAAGCTGTGATAGTGTTATGCGTCCTTTTTTCTCTTTTAAATTGATAGTATACAGTTCAGCTGCGTGGTTCATATCCGTGCGCATCACAACCAATTGGTCTCCTGCTTGTCCTACTATACTATTCACATCAAATACGCCTTGTATGAGTTGTCTTGGAGTAGTATCTTTACTAAAAGGAGCTACTACAAACACTTGCTCTGTTCCTTGGGTAGCCGCAATTAGGTATATTTGCTTCCCATCATTGCTCCATCGGTAACTGAAAACAGTATTATCCCAGTTAGCTGTAAGGTTAATGCGCTTGCCGTCCTTCAATATATAAAGGTCGTTTTTATCAGCTTCATTACCGTCGTGTGCCATACTAAGCCACGCCAATACGCCCTCTTTGCTATACTGAGGGTTGGTGTCATACCCCATCATTCCTTCGGTGAGGTTTGTTGTTTTTTTCGAGGTGAGGTCGTACTCGTAGATATCAGTATTAGTGCTCAGTACATAATCAGTGCCTACTTTGGCTTTGGTAACATAAAGTACCTTTTTGCCGTCGAGACTCCATATATAATCCTCATCACCTCCAAAAGGCAACTGCGGACAGTAATAGGGCAGTCCTTCCATTATATCGGTTTGCTTGCCATTACTATCTTCTATCATCACGTGATTGTAACTGCCTTCATTCCACGTATCCCAATGACGGTGGTCTAAGCTACTGTACAGCTTCCCCGATGATTTTTCTAAGTCAGTATAGAAGTCTTTCCCTAAAACCGACTTTAATTTTACTTCCTTATGAGTGAGTTTTAGGCTTTTATCGGTATTGTATTTAGCAGTGAGCTTTTCTACCTCTTCTTTGCTTATAGGAATGGGAACACCTCCTTTTACGGCAAGTTTATAGTATTCTTTGTTAAAAGTATTTTCCTTTATATTTGGAGTACTCACACTCACCAATACGTATTGCTGGTCGGGGGTAATACCTATACCATTCACGCGATGTAGTTCCCATAGTTTTTCGGGGGTGAGAGGTTGTTGTGCTTGTATGTTATTAAATGCCATAACCGAAGCTAAAATAATAAGATGTTTTTTCATTCCTTAACAAATAAGGCAACAAGCCTTCCTAATAGTTTTACAATAAATTGGTAACTCTCTACCAAAAAAGCTCTGATTTCTTTTAATACAAAAGCAATTCCTGATTTGATAACAGGTTTTATGCGGTTGTAAATAAACGATAACCATACGCACACGGCTATAAAGGCAGGCGCTCCTAATACCACTTGATAAGGTTTCAACTGCCCTCCGAAGTGCTGTATAAGCCCGTGTGAGGTAATACTACCGTATATGATAAAGCAGTGTATAACGTAAATCGATAGGGTGTTTTGCCCAATAGTTTTAATCAGTTGTGAAGTAATCACATTACGCATTAGGGCAAAGAAACCAAACACGAGTAACACATTTCCCAAACGTAAATAAGCAAAATCCTGCATTAGTTGCTCAAAAAATGGCGAATGGTTGATATAGAACAGTTGTTCTATCATAAAGTGAAAACCCCACAACAAGAATGCTCCTACGCTTAGAAATAGCAGAATAGCATTGCGGTATAGGTGAGGGTGATTTTTATATCGCTGAAATAGATATCCCATAAACCCTCCAAACGACACATAACCAAACCAAGGAAAAATAGGAAAGAAACTACCGTGTGCACGAGTCAGGTAATTAGCAATCGGCAAAGGTAGTGAATCAAAGCGCAAATCCTTGTAAAAAGGCTCAAAAGTGAACGCCAGTAGGGTAGTGGTGAGCAATATCGTAGGCATTACCCACGACTTGCGGTTATATGAAAGTAAGTAAGTAGCGATAAGCAACAAGAGTGAAAGCCCAATACAGTGCAGTACATCTACACTTTGGAAACTCATACGCAAGAAGTAAGCAATACCGATGAGCATCAGTCCACGCCTAATACCTTTCATCACGCGAGGGTTATTCCAGCCTACTTTTGTAGCATCACTTTCTTTTACCAATAAAAAAGTGAAGATAAACCCCGAAACAGTGAAGAACACAGGAGCGGTAATACCTGTACAATAATGCCAAAACCAGTAGATAAAGTTGTTTTCATCGCGATAACGATCAGCAATAAGTCCATTTACAAAGTGCCCTTGTAACATCATACAAATAGCAAAGGCACGAATTACATCAATAAAATCAAGTCTGAATTTCTTTACTTTTTCCATACTTATAATGTCTTAAAGAGGTTGCAAAGGTACAAATTAATTAACAATTAGCAAGTAATAGTTAAGAACTAACTAAGGAAAACGTACGAAATTCAATGAGTAAAGAAGTGTGGCTTACGTCATTATGAATTAAACAAAAAATGAGGTTTTCCCTTGTGAGAATGGTTTTAGCAAAGTATTTTAGGTAGCTTGCTACCGATTTTTTTTAAATTTTGAAACTAATTTGTTTCAATTTCTGTTTCTTCTTTTTAAAACGAAATTTTATGTGTTTGACTTAATAGTATCAAAAAGCAACGAGCAATGTTAGCTCTTTTATAATAAAAAAACTTTGCCAAAGTTTCAATAGCTTGTTGCGCTACAATCTTTGGTAAAGTTTTATTACTGATAATCAGTTGTTTTTATCTATTGAGAGGGAGCAACCATTAAAGAGGCATTGGCTGTTCTTTTTTCTTCACAGCTCCTACAATAGCTGAGATAATGACTCCTCCAATAGCCGAAAATATTATAGAAGTAGAAAATGATGAAACGATAGAAGGTTTGTTAGCATACATTTTATCTTGGAATTCTTCTAACTGTTCTTCATTAAAATTTGCCATAGCACTCATTTTCTTCATTGCAACCTCCACTACCTTATCATAGTAGTCAGGGTCAATAATAGTTGCGTATATCACTTGGTAAATAGCTCCAATCACTCCTGCTATAACAGCGACTACTACCCCTACTTTGATAGCTTCTCCTATAGAGAGAAAGCCTTCATTAGCTTTTTTGTATTGTTCTACTGCTATTGCAATAAAAACTACAGAAATGGCTATATTTATCAACCAAGTAATAACAGCTAATAAAGTGTTATCTGTATACAAAAAGTCGGTTACGTATAATAATACAGTAAAGGCTACAGATACAAGCCCTAATAAAATCCCATTTCTAAGCGCTATACTTAGGAAGTTTACATTTTTTGTTTCCATAAACGAAATAATATTTAAAGTTAATTTTTACTTATACATCTTGAAAGCAGCCCTTTCTAAGGCTTCTCTATGATTAGGGTGTGCGATGGCTATCAGAGCTTTAGCGCGTTCTTTTAGGCTTTTGCCAAACAGTTCAGCAACTCCATATTCAGTTACTATATACTGTACGTGTGCTCTAGTAGTAACTACACCTGCTCCTTGCTTGAGAAAGGGTACAATTTTACTTTCCCCTTTATTAGTTACTGAAGGGAATGTAATAATAGATTTACCTCCTTCACTTAGCATAGCTCCACGCACAAAATCTATTTGTCCACCAAAGCCTGAATAGATAGTGCTACCTATAGAGTCTGCACATACTTGGCCTGTGATATCTACTTCTATAGCCGAATTAATAGAAATCATCTTGGGATTCTGACGAATAACAGATACTTCATTGGTATATGAAGCCTCTGCCATTTCTACTGAAGGGTTATGGTCTATAAAATCGTATAACTCTTGTGACCCCATCGCAAATGAAGCTATGATTTTACCTTTATCAATTTTCTTTTCGTAGCCATTAATAACTCCTTTTTTTACCAAATCAAGCACTCCTTCAGTAAGAAGTTCTGTATGAATGCCTAAATTTTTAAGGTGTCCCATTTCACCTAAAGTAGCATTTGGAATATTTCCAATACCCAATTGTAAAGTACTGCCATCTTTTATAAGGGGTACTATATGTTGGGCTATCTGCTTTTCTATAGCATTGGGTTCTGAAAGATGTAATGAAAAAATAGGAGCATCTTGTTCTACCAAATAGTCTATTTCATCTATATGCACAAGAGCATCGCCATAAGCGCGTGGCATTTTCTTATTTACTTTTGCTATAACGCATTTAGCATTGCGAATGGCCGATTTACAAGCCTCTACGCTCACTCCCATAGAGCAGAATCCAAATTTATCAGGGGGCGATACTTGTATAAGTACTACATCTACTTTCACCTGTTTGCGATCGAACAGTAATGGCATATCACTTAAAAAAATAGGTGTATATGATCCATTACCTGCTTTTATTATATGTCGGACATTCTTAGAAAGGAAGAAAGAATCTATATAGAAACTATCTTTATATTTAGGGTCGGCATAAGGGGCATCTCCTTCTATATGGATATGCCCGATGGTAACATTTTTTAACTCGGGTGCTCGTGCTACAAGGGCATCTACTAATATTTCAGGTACGGCTGCTCCTCCGTGTATATAGACAAAATCACCGCTTTTCACTACTTTTAAAGCTTCTTCGGCAGTTGTAATTTTTTTCATTTAAAATTAATGTTTAGTCAGTGGCTCAAAAGTACAACATAATTTCTAATTGACAAAATAATTTGTGATATATTTTTTTTTATTACCTTTGCACCCGATTTAAAAATGAAATATTATGTATCCACTTGAATTGATTAAACCAATGATAGAAGAACTAACAAACGTTGGTTTTCAAGAATTAAAAACAGTTGAAGCTGTAAAAAGTGCTATTGAACAAAAGGGAACTACGCTTGTAGTAGTGAACTCTGTTTGTGGTTGTGCGGCTCGTAATGCACGCCCTGCTATACTTTATAGTTTACAAAATGCTAAAAAACCTGACCATCTCACTACAGTTTTTGCAGGAGTTGATAGAGAAGCTACGGAAGAAGCACGCCAATATATGTTACCATTTCCTCCTTCTTCTCCAAGTATTGCTTTATTCAAAGATGGAGAATTGGTGCATATGTTAGAGCGTCATCATATTGAAGGTCGTATGGCAGAAGTAATTGCTGAAAATCTTCAACAAGCTTATGATGAATTTTGTTAACTAAATGTTTATTGTATGTTATTAAAAAAGAGCTGTCCTCAATTGGACAGCCCTTTCTTTTTATAAAGATGAATAGTTATACTTCGTGTTCGCCTTTGATGTCTCGATGCTCGTAATCAGCAATCATCAGTTTTTCGTAATCAGTCTTAGTACCTTTACCAAAACGTCTGCCAATATTGTCAAAAATAAGGTATACCAAAGGCACTACAATAAGTGTTAAGAACAATGAGGAAATAAGTCCACCTATAATTACAATCGCCAAACCATTGTTCACTTCGGCACCTGCTCCATTAGCAATAGCAAGCGGAATCATACCTGCTACCATTGCGATAGTCGTCATTAAGATAGGGCGTAAACGGGCGTGGTTTGCTTGTATTAATGCAGTTACTGTATCTTCCCCTTCTTGCTTGCGGTGGTTTGCGAAGTCTACTAACATAATCGCGTTCTTAGCAACCAACCCGATAAGCATAATGATACCTAAAAGAGTAAAGATATTGAGTGACATATTGGCTAATGCCAAAGCTACTAAAGCCCCAATAAACGAAAGCGGTATAGAGAACAATACCACAAAAGGTCGTGAAAAACTGTCGTATAACACTACCATTACCATATAAACTAAAAGAATAGCTGCAAAGAGTGATATAAACAAGGTGCCGAATCCTTCGTCTTGCATCTCTTGGTCACCTGTAAAAACAAAGTGTACGTTAGCAGGTTTTTCTAATTGGTCTATCTTAGTTTTCCATTCTGAAACTATAGTACCTGTAGGACGACCTACCGATTGGGCTTGTACTGTTACCGAAGGAGATTTGTCATAACGTTCCAGCTGTGTAGGTCCTGAAGCGTAGGCTATAGTCGCAAATTGTGATAGTTTTACCTGTTGTCCCACTGAGTTGATAAACATCATATTTTCTATATCGTCTATAGACTGACGGCTACCTTCTTCAAACACTATATTAATATTGTATTCTGAATCTCCTGTACGGAACTTACTGTCGTCATTACCATTAAAAGCGGTTCGCATCGTTCCCCCTACAGTAGCAATATTAAGTCCTAACATTGCCATCTTATCGCGGTCTATCTGCACATTTATTTCGGGATTACCAGATTCTGAGGAAAGCTTAATTTCAGTAGCACCTTCAACAGTTTTAAGAAGCTCAGCTGTTTTCTCAGCGTACTGTTGGGCTACTTCCAAATTGTCAGAAGTAACTACCAAAGCAATTGGTGCTTGTTCAGCTCCCATCATTCCTACCGGTACAGTCTTCACTTTAGCATCTACCAAATACTGACTTAGCTCACGTTTCAGCTTTGCAGCAATCACGTTAGTCGATTCACTACGCTCTTTCTTATCAATAATAGTAAGCTGTATTTCCGATTTGTAAGGGGTTGCTTGTGAAGCTCCCATACCACTGGTAGACTGTCCTACAGTAGTAATCATACTCTCTACCAAAGGTTTATTAGTACCCTCTACTTTTAGGTTACGAAGGTAGTTTTCAGCTTTTTGGGTCATAAAGTTAGTCTGCTCTAAGGAAGCATCTTTATTCAATTCAAACTGTACTAAAAACTTTCCTCTATCCATATTAGGCATAAACTCAGATCCGATAAATCCAGTAGGAATCAATGAACAAGAACCTACAAAAAGGAAAAATACCAAAATAATAGTTTTCCATTTATTGGCAAATACCCATACCAATAAGTCAGAGAAGAACTGTGTAAAGCGTTTGAGGTATCCTTCAAAGCCTATGGTTAGTTTTCCTAAAAATGAATTGGGATTTGCGTGCTCTAATTTTCCAAACCGAGAGTACAACCAAGGAACTACTGTAAAAGACATCAATAATGAAAGCATTGTAGCAATAGCTACGGTCAAACAGAACTCACGTAATACTTTTACCACAATAGCATTACCTAATGAAATAGGAACGAACACTACAACGATTACTAAGGTAATTGCCATTACAGTAAGCACAATTTCCTTAGAGCCATCAAAAGCAGCACGCACTTTATTCTTACCCATCTCCATATGACGGTGAATGTTTTCTAATACTACAATAGCATCGTCCACCAAGATACCTACCACCATCGAAAGGGCAACAAGGCTCATCAAGTTCAGTGTAAAACCAAAGAAATACATACCTATAAAAGTAGCGATGAGAGAAGTAGGTATAGATACCATTACAATAATAGCATTACGTAGGCTGTGGAGGAAGAAGAACATCACTACTGCTACCAATACAATTGCCAATATCAAATCGGACATTACAGAGTTGGCTGCTTCTAAGGTGAACTCACTGGTATCTTCTGCTAATAGCATCTTTACACCTTCATTTTTATACGTTTGTTCTATTTGAGCCATTTTTTTGCGCACCAACTCACTCACCGATACTGCATTGGCATCGGTTTGTTTCAATACTTGTAACAAGAGAGTATTTTCTTGGTCTATACGTGCTATTTTGGTAGCTTCTTCTTCGGTGTCTTGTACATCAGCTACATCCGAAAGTCGTATCTCTACTCCATTCTGTGAAGCAAGTATAAGGTTGCGCAATTGTTCTACATCTTGTAATTTACCAAGCAAACGTATAGAAGTGCTATTCTCACGAGTTTTAATTTTACCCGCAGGAATTTCCATATTCGAAGCTGCAATTAACTGTTGTACTTGAGCAATAGAAAGTCCGTAACCTTCTAGTTTTTTAGCGTCAATACTCACGCGTATTTCACGTTTGCGACCACCTATTATATTTACTTGTGCTACTCCTGGAACACGTGATAACTCTGGCTGTATTTTTTTATCTACCAAGTCGTACAATTCTTGTGCCGATAACTTAGAAGTTACTCCAATAGACACAATAGGCAAATCGGAAAGAGAGAATTTACTCAATGATGGTTCTTTAGCATCATCGGGCAAATCAGCTCTTATTGCATTAATTTTGCGCTGTGCCTCATTAAGGGTGTTATCTACATTCGCATCGTTAGTAAGTTGTACTACAACCACTGAAAGACTTTCATACGAATATGATTGTATCTTTTTGATATTTTCCAAAGCCGAAACGGCATCCTCAATTTTCTTTGTCACGGTGCTCTCAATCTCCGAAGGAGAGGCTCCTGCATACACAGTAGAAATAGTAACTACATTTACCTCAAATTTGGGAATGAGTTCGTAGTTCAATAACTTATAGGAATAGAAGCCACCAAGTAGCAACAATAAGAGCATCACAATAAGCACACTGGGACGCTTAATAGAAAGTTTAATTAAATCCATCTTTTGTTTGTTCTAAATCGGGGGCAAAGGTACGATAAAAAACTTAATAAACAAAAAAAGTTTCCAAAAAATATTTTCTTCAATTACACTACTATAATTTCTTTTCTATTTAAAATCTATCCTTAAACTAATTACCTAATCTTGGCACATCTATTGCAATATATACGCAAAACATTAACTATTTTTTATTTAGTGTCTTGTTTGTCAGTAATTTATATATATTTTTTTACTTGTATAAAATAATTACTACTGACAAAATGGCACTTTCTAATAATACAAATATGAATATAGGAAATTTTGACAGCCTTGTTGCTGAACATATCGATGAAGATACTGAATTTATACCACTTCTCACTTTAGAAGATGAAGAAGAAATAGAACGTGAACGCATTCCTCACGTATTACCTATCCTCCCCTTAAAAAATACTGTACTTTTCCCAGGCGTAGTAGTGCCTATCACTGCAGGACGTGATGCTTCTATTCATCTTATTAATGAAGCTTATGCCACTACTAAAACAATTGGTGTGGTAGCCCAATTAGATGAAAAAACGGAGATTCCAGAAGGTAAGGATCTCTTCCGCTTTGGTACAGTAGCTCGTATACTCAGAGTACTAAAAATGCCTGATGGCAATGTAACTATCATTATTCAAGGTAAAAAACGTTTTGAAATAGAAAGTTTTGTTGAAGAAAAACCCTATATCAAAGCGGTGATCAAAGAAATGTCGGATATAAAACCCGACCCTAATGATAAAGAGTTTGAAGCAACTATTGATGCAGTAAAAGACCTTTCTATTAAAATTATACAGGAAAATCCAAACATCCCTTCAGAGGCTGCTTTTGCTATCCGAAACATAGAAAGTTACTCGTTCCTCATTAACTTTATATCATCCAATATGAATGCTACCGTTTTGGAAAAACAAGGCGTATTGGAAATTGATGAGCTGAAAGAGCGCGCTACAGCTATCTTAAAATATTTAAACATCGACTTGCAACGTCTTACTCTGCGCAACGAAGTACAATCGAAAACTCGTATTGATATCGATCAGCAACAACGTGAGTACTTCTTGCATCAGCAGATGCGCACTATTCAAGAAGAATTAGGCGGTGTATCGTATGAGCAAGAGATGGAAGAACTCAAAAAGAAAGCTAAAACCAAAAAATGGGACGACAAAATAAAAGAACTCTTTGAAAAAGAACTCAGCAAACTACAACGCACCAATCCTAATAGCCCCGACTATGGTATCCAGCGTAACTACTTAGAAGTACTCTTAGAATTACCTTGGAATGAATATTCTAAAGATAACTTCGACCTAAAACGTGCTCAGAAAATCCTCGATAAAGAACATTATGGATTAGAAGAAGTGAAACGTCGTATCATAGAGTATTTAGCAGTACTCAAACTGCGTAATGATATGAAATCACCAATTTTGTGTTTCTACGGACCTCCTGGGGTAGGAAAAACTTCTTTAGGTCGTTCTATTGCTAAAGCCTTAAATCGCGAATATGTACGAATGTCTTTAGGTGGTTTGCACGATGAGGCTGAAATACGTGGGCACCGTAAAACTTATATAGGTGCAATGCCTGGTCGTATATTACAGCAACTCAAAAAAGCTAAAACCTCTAACCCTGTTTTTGTGTTAGACGAAATTGATAAATTAGGTAGCAATAGTTACCAAGGAGATCCTTCTTCGGCAATGCTCGAAGTGCTTGACCCTGAACAAAACAGGGAGTTTTACGACAATTTCCTCGAAATGGGCTATGATCTCTCTAAAGTAATGTTCATCGCTACTGCCAATGATCTTTCTACCATACAACCTGCTTTACTCGATCGTATGGAACTCATCAACGTAACAGGTTATACTATAGAGGAAAAAACTGAAATAGCCAAACGACATCTATTGCCAAAACAATTAGAAGAACACGGTATGAAAGATACTGATTTGCTGTTAGGTAAAAAAGAAATAGAACGCATTGTTGAAGGCTACACTCGTGAATCTGGTGTGCGTGCTTTGGAAAAAGAAATTGCCAAAGTAGTACGTTATGGAGCTAAAAACCTTGCAATGGAAGAAGCGTACGACCCTAAACTCACTATAGAAACTATAGAAAAAATATTAGGACCTGCCCGCTTAGAACGTGATAAATATGAAGACAATGAGGTAGCAGGTGTGGTTACTGGATTAGCTTGGACAAGTGTAGGAGGTGATATCCTCTTTATAGAATCTGCCCTTTCTAAAGGAAAAGGTGTACTGAATATTACAGGTAACTTAGGTCAGGTAATGAAAGAATCGGCTACCATCGCCTTAGAATATTTAAAAGCTAATGCTGAACGATATAATCTTAACCCTAAACTCTTTAGCAATTACGATGTACACATACACGTACCCGAAGGAGCTACTCCTAAAGATGGTCCAAGTGCTGGTATTGCAATGCTCACCTCATTAATGTCTCTTTTTACCCAAAAACGCGTGAAAAGACACCTTGCTATGACAGGTGAGATTACCTTGCGTGGGAAAGTTCTCCCTGTGGGTGGTCTCAAAGAAAAAATTTTAGCAGGAAAACGTGCAGGTATTAAAGAATATATTTTATGTAAAGACAACGAAAAAGACATCTTGGAAATCAAACAAGAATACCTTAAAGGACTTACTTTTCTCTATGTAACCGATATGGAAGAAGTAATACGTTTAGCAATTACCAACCAAGATGTAAAACACAAAAAAGTTTTAACATTTGATGAATAATTTGTATCTTTGCATTCTCATAACATAAAAAACATAATGAATAAAAATCAAGAAGAAGATATATTAGGCGACAACCATATTGCCACCTCAGCTGTTACACCTCTTAGAGCTGATGCTTTTCAGTTAAGCGAAAGTGAAAAAATAGCTGAAATAGAAACACACGTACGTGCTATCCTCCACACTTTGGGAATGGACTTAACTGATGATAGTTTGAAAGGTACCCCTAAACGTGTAGCTAAAATGTTTGTAAAAGAAATTTTTGGGGGCTTATTACCTGAACGTAAACCTTCAATGTCTACTTTTAATAACTCTTACCACTATGGTGAGATGTTAGTTGAGAAGAATATAGTAGTATATTCTACTTGTGAACACCATTTATTACCTATAGTAGGGCGCGCCCATGTGGGGTATATTTCTAATGGCAAAGTGTTAGGTCTTTCCAAAATGAATCGTATAGTAGAGTATTATGCAAAACGTCCACAAGTGCAAGAACGACTTACAATGCAAATTGTCCAAGAAATGCAACGCGCTCTCGGTACTGAAGATGTAGCTTGCATTATAGATGCTAAACACTTGTGTGTAAACTCTCGTGGTATAGAAGATATTGATAGCAGTACAGTTACTGCTGAGTTCGGTGGTAAGTTTAAAAATCCTGAAGTAAGAAAGGAATTTTTAGAATATATCAAATTAGAAACAAGATTTCACTAATTTTAAATGTAATTAGAAACTAAAAAAGCTATCCCAAGAAAGATAGCTTTTTTAGTTGTGGAGAAGATGGGGCTCGAACCCACGACCTTTTGGCTGCCAGCCAAACGCTCTAGCCAACTGAGCTACATCCCCATTTGCGCGGCAAAGGTAAAATATTTTTTTGAATTACCAAACCTATTTGCAAAAAAAGTTTTATTTTTGCCGAAAATTTATATTAATAATAATGACTGATAGATTACAAGGTTCTTTATATACAAAAATAGATAAACAATTGGCTATCACTACCTTTGGACATCCAAACGCCAACTCTTTTCCTTTAGAGTTACTCAATAGACTTACCAAAGAAATTGAGACTCTTTCTGAAAACAAAGAAGTAAGTATCATTCTTCTTAAAAGTGAAGGAGATAAGGCTTTTTGCGCTGGAGCATCTTTTGATGAACTTTTAGCAGTTACAAATGAAGAAGAGGGTAAACGATTTTTCGAAGGCTTTGCACACCTTTTTTTAGCAATGCGTCGTTGTAAAAAACTCATCATTGGTCGTGTACAAGGCAAAGCTGTTGGAGGTGGAGTAGGATTGATCGCTGCTTTAGACTATGCGTTTGCTACTGAAGCTTTGAGTATCAAACTCTCTGAACTATCTTTAGGTATAGGTCCTTTTGTAATAGCCCCTGCCATTCTTCGAAAAGCAGGACAATCAACTCTCAATGAACTATTTATGGCGCCCGATCAGTGGAAAAGTGCTTATTGGGCTCAACAAAAGGGATTAGTAGCACGTGTATTCGAAAATACAAAAGATATGGATGAGGCTATAGAGCATTTCATAGCTACCCTACTAAAATCTAATCCTATAGCTTTGTCAGAAATGAAACGTATTACTTGGCAACACACTGAACATTGGGAAAAAGAACTAATTGATAATGCTGCTATTTCAGGTAGATTAGTACTTTCAGAACAAACAAAATTAATGTTAGAAAAATTAAAGAATAAATGAAAACAGAAGAAACCATTTTAGAAATCAACCTTACTGCATTAGAAAAAAACATTCATTATTTAAAAAACCGACTCAAACCTACTACTTTGTTCTTAGCTGTAGTGAAAGCTTCTTCCTATGGAAATAATTCTGTAACCATAGCGTCTCACTTACAAAAAAAAGGATTAGTTAATTATTTTGCAGTAGCTTACACTTCTGAAGGTATTGCACTTAGAAAAGCTGAAGTTACACTTCCTATTTTAGTATTACATCCACAACCTATAAACTTTGGTGATATTGTAAAATATAACTTGGAACCTACCTTATATTCACAACGTATTGCCAAACTATTCTTAGGCTATGCTGAAAAACAACAATTAGCAGACTATCCTGTACACCTTAAATGTAATACAGGGCTCAATCGTTTAGGCTTTGATTTGAGTGAAATAGAAGAGGTACTTACTTTGTTGAAAAACAATACTACTGTAAAAGTAAAAACAGCTTATTCTCATTTAGCTGCTTCCGAAGATATGAATGAGAAAGAATTTACTGAAAACCAAATAAATACCTTTATAGCTTTTCAAGAAAAAATAAACACAATTTTCACTCATAAAGTACTCTATCACCAATGTAATACTTCAGGCATACTAAACTATCCTCACGCACAATTTGATATGGTACGTTGTGGCATAGGAATGTATGGATTTGCTAATGATACTAAACTACAACAATATCTTACACCTATTATGACATTAAAAAGTGTAATCTCTCAACTACACACTTTGCAAATAGGTGATAGCTTAGGTTATAATCGTGGTTATATTGCCAACCATATCACTAAAACTGCAACAATCCCTGTAGGTCACGCCGATGGTATCAATCGTATTTATGGCAAGGGAAAAGGTTTTGTATTCATCAATGGAAAAAAAGCCCCAATTATTGGTAATGTATGTATGGATATGATTTTAGTAGATGTTACTGAAGTTCCTTGTCAAGAAGGTGATGAAGTAATTGTATTCGATAAAAATCATACAGCTGAAACGCTAGCCGAAGCAGTAGGTACCATTTCTTACGAATTAATCACCTCTATGGCACACAGAATCAAGAGAATATATTTGGAAGATTAAAAAAATACAAAAAAAGTTTTTCAAAAGTTTGGTATTTATAAAAAAGGTTGTAACTTTGCACACAGAAATCGCGGGATAGAGCAGTAGGCAGCTCGTCGGGCTCATAACCCGAAGGTCACTGGTTCGAGTCCAGTTCCCGCTACAGAATAGGCGTAATTAGTTGGATAATCAACTAATTACGCCTAACTTCTTAAAATGTATGGGTCTTGTTTGGGGCTATTTTCCTCCACCTAACTATCAAAAACTTCAAAATGATTATCTTCATAAAAAAAGATAATACGCTTAATTTTCTTTCCTACAGTATTATTCACTATAGAAGATGGTAAAGATACTTCTTTATCTAAACTAACTTTTTTTTCTTCTTTAATAGGAGAGGATAGAGTAGGAGAGGGACTTTCCATTTCTATTTCTGGAATATCACTGAATAAGTCAGGTTGTTGTACTTTTTTAGGTACGGAAAATTCTTTCTCTTCTTTACGAGGAAATGTTCCTTTTCCTTGAGTTATCCAATACATATCCACCTCTGGAAATTTTTCTATGAGCTTTAAGATAAAATCTAAACTCGGCTTATTGCGTTCTGATAGAAGATGTGATATTCCTGAACGCTGAATTTCTAAAGTATCGGCAAAAGCTGCTGCATTCAATCCATAATAATCCATCACTTGTTGTAAGCGAATAGAAAAGTCTGATGTGTTTAACATTATAACTTATATCATTTTTATTAAGAATGTACAAATGTAAATCAATATTTTGAGATATACAAATTTAAAATAATAATATTTTCTTAACTACTGAAGTATTAATTTATTTTATTTACATAACTAATTTATTTACAACAATTAATGAATAAACTATAAAAAATTTCTATAGTACCTTTATGAGAGATTTTCTACTGAAAAATGTTTGTTTTTGTTATGATTACACCTGTAAAAATTCCATTAGGTTAATTCTATTTTATGTAAATGTAATTATAGATTACATTTGTAAAAATCTTCATGTTTAAGTTTTTACATATATATAATTGTCATCTATTAAAAATTTCTTATTTTTGTCCTTAAAAAATATATATAAATGGAAAAAAGACTTTCAGGACGTTATATTACCTATCAAATGATTATTCCTCTTTTAGATAAATATCCCTTTGATGAAATTATTCACTTAGGAAACTCTGTTAAAGGTATTCCTATTAACTTGTATAGAGTAGGTAAAGGTAATAAAAAAATATTACTTTGGTCACAAATGCATGGTAATGAATCTACTACTACTAAAGCTTTTTTTGATGTACTATTAAAACTTCAAACAGCTAATATTTTATCCGAATTGAGTATCTATTGTATTCCAATGCTAAACCCCGACGGAGCTAAATTGTTTACACGTGTAAATTACAACAATATTGATCTCAATCGTGATGCTAACGAACTTACACAACCTGAAAGCAAGTGTTTGCGTAAAGCTTATGACCTTGTACAGCCTGATTATTGCTTTAATCTGCACGATCAACGAACTATTTTCAGTGTAGGACGAACTCCACTTCCAGCCACAGTTTCTTTCTTAGCTCCTGCTTATAATAAAGAACGTAATATCAACGAAGTACGCCAGAAAGCAATGGAGCTAATTGTTGTAATGAATAGCATTTTACAACATCATATACCTAATCAAATAGCGCGTTTTGACGATAGTTTTAATATCAACTGTACTGGAGATAAATATACTTCATTAGGTACACCTACAATCCTTTTTGAAGCAGGACATTACCCTAATGATTATAACCGTGAACATACAAGATCTTACATAGCGATAGCTATTTTAACAGCATTAGAATACATTGCTACTTCTTGTGTTACAAATGTAAACTACGTAGATTACTTCAATATACCGGAAAACGACAAATGTTTTTATGATATTATCTTGCGTGATGATACACATAGTGGTAATGATGTAGGTATTCTTTACAAAGAAGTTTTAGAAAATAATCAAATCTCGTTTGTCCCTTATATTGTTGAAATTGATGATTTATCCACTAAATATGGGCATAAAGAAATACCCCTATCTAAATATCTTAATGCTCCTATCAATAAAAGTTCTATTGAAAATAGTTTAGATTTACAAAAGCTTTAACACAAAGTAATACAGAAAATGTAAAAAATAAGTCTTTTTATTTGGATAATTCAAAATAAAATACTTACTTTGCACGCTGAGTAAATTATAAAAATATAATAGATGGCGAGATACAAATTAGATGAAACTGATCATCAAATATTAGATCTGTTGATTGATGATACTCGAACCCCTTTTACTGAGATAGCCAAGCAGTTGGAAATTTCAGCGGGGACTGTTCACGTAAGAGTACGAAAAATGGAGGAACTTGGTATCATTAAAGGTTCTACACTCACAGTAGATTATGAACGATTGGGCTATACTTTTATAGCGTATGTAGGAATTTTTTTAGAGCGTAATCATCAGGCTCAATTTGTATTAGAACGTTTGGAAGAAATTCCTTTTGTAACAGTAGCACATATTACTTCAGGGCAGTACAATATCTTTTGTAAAATCCGAGCTCGTGACACCAAACACGCCAAAGAAGTGATCTATATGATAGATGATATTCAAGGGGTAGCTCGTTCCGAAACTATGATTTCTATGGAAGAATCTATCAACGACAAGCGTCGCCTTTTGCATAAAGCTTTCCGTGAATTACAATAAAAATAGTATTTAAACAACTTTGAAAGAGCTACCTAAAAAATAGGCAGCTCTTTTGTTATATACGGAAATTTGAGTATTTTTGTCGCTTAAAAATACAAAAAATAGAAAATGAGGAACTATACCAATTAAGAGATGAATTTTTAAGTACTTGGTCTTTAGAACAAGTGAAAGAAATGGCTATTGATGAATATACTAACCTCAATAAAGATGACTCTTTTTGCTATTGGTTAGAGAAAAAAACAGAGATATTAGGAAGTATTTGGGGTGGTTCATCATTTAAATTTGGTATTTATAAGAGAAGAAATACAGATAGAGAATTTGAAAAGAATGCTATATCTGATGGAGAATATGCTTGGCTTGACAAATATGGAAAAGAAAGAGATGAGGCTTTTAATAATGTGAAAAATATTATTATTGATATCATAAAGAAATCTCAAGCAGGTGATTTTAAAGCTATTGATTCTATAGATTTAGGTAATGCTATTAAATGGAAAATAGCTCATTTGTATAGTGATAATAGGATTTTGAATGTATTTTCAAAAGAAAAACTGATAGAAATAGCTAAAAAGTTGAGTATTGAGTTTGAGAAAAAGATTTCTTTTTATAACTTACAAGATTTAGTGCTTAAACAAAAATCTCCCGAAGAGGATTACTTTACTTTTGCCAAAAGAATATGGAGTTTAACAGCTAATAAAGAGGCTAAATATTGGTTGTACAGTCCTGGTGAACAAGCTGTTAAATGGGAGGAGTTTTATAATGAAGGTATTATGGCTATTGGCTGGGACAAATTAGAAAATTTAGAAAATTACGCGGATAGAAAATCTATTCTTAAAACCCTAATAAACAATTATGGAGAAAGAAAAAAACAACCTAATAACGTTTCTGCTATTGATGATTTTTGCAATGGAGAAAATAAAATAAATATAGGCGATATTGTCATTGCTAAAAAAGGAACAAAAACTTTATTAGGCTATGGCAAAGTAATCTCTGATTATTATTTTGATGACGAAAGAACTGCATATAAGCATTGTCGTGAAGTTAAATGGCTAAAAAAAGGAGTATGGGATGTTGAAGATAATTTACCTCCAAAAACACTTACAGATATAAAATTAGAAAAAGCTCAATACTTACTAAATATTATGAACGGAAATACACAAGCTCAAGAGGACAACCTCGTTATAAAACTTTTAAAATACAAACCTCAAATCATTCTACAAGGTCCCCCTGGTACTGGTAAAACTCGTGAGGCTAAACGTATTGCCAAAGCGTTATTAGGCTTAGGTGAAAATGATAGTTTAGAGGGCAATGAGCGATTCAAACTCATTCAATTTCACCCCAGCTACTCTTATGAAGATTTTGTAAGAGGAATAGTTGCTAAACCTAACGAAGAGGGGAGTGGGATTGTATATACTGCTGAAAATAAAATATTAGGGGCTTTTGCTAAAGAAGCTTTTAATAATTGGCATAAAGCGCAACAAAGTACACAAACACTAAAAGAAGAAGAGGTTTTTGAGGCTTTCATTGAACATATCAAAGAAGAATTAGCTCAAAGTGAAGACTACAAATATCCATTAACAGAAGCTGTTTATCTTTTTGATGCTGATGATAAGCGTTTTAAATATAAAGGCGATAATTGGGAAGTACATAGTAATGGTTTGAATATGAATTATGCTGAAATTAAACGTATTATCGAATCGGGTGTAAGAGATAGACAGGGTGTAACCAAATTGACAACTATAGGTGGTCAAGCCAGACAACACGCCTCTTATTTTCTGAGAATTGTAGAAAAATACTATGAGTTTAGAGAAAACTATAAGCCTACAGTTGATAAAATACCTCTTAAAAACTACGTTCTTGTCATAGATGAAATCAACCGTGCAAACCTATCAGCTGTACTCGGCGAACTTATCTATGCCTTAGAATACCGAGGTGAAGCAGTACAAAGTATGTATGCTATTGAGGGAGAAAACAATCTTATTTTGCCCCCTAATCTCTATATTATCGGTACGATGAATACCGCCGACCGCTCCGTAGGGCATATAGACTATGCTATCCGCCGCCGCTTTGCCTTTGTAAATGTCTTGCCTAAAGATTTAACAAATGAATTAGGCGACCAGTTTGAGAGTAAGTTATTTGCTAAAGTGACTAACTTGTTCAATACTAATTTATCTTCTGAGTTCAAAAAGGAAGAGGTTCAATTAGGGCATTCGTATTTCATTACTAAAAATACTCCTATCGACATCCGTTGGGAATACGAAATTAAGCCTATTTTGCTTGAATATGTGAAAGATGGTATCCTCGTAGGGGAAGGAATAGAAACTACTATAAATAACCTTATCAACAATGAAAATACCGCTTCTTGAACATCAGCCTCATAGCATCAAAAAGGAAGGGGAAGCGCTAAAAATCTTTGAAGCAATACCTGAGGTTTGTCCGTATATATTAAAAAAAGATAGACAGGGAAATCCTGTCTATCCTTTTGAAATTAAGCGTACAAATGAGGGAGAAGTATGTTTGCAGACAGGCTATTATATAGGGGCGTTGTGGTTGGTAAAACATCACAAATTTGTATACATAGAGCCTAAAATGAATAAAAAACAGATAGCTGAAGGCTCTCCTATTCAAGAGGAAGAATGGGCAGAAATTGACTATCTAAAAATGCTTCTCAGTATTACTGGGCTTGATCCTAAAGATACACAAGACCTCATCAAAATCTATTGGGACGAACCTCCAATTACTATCGAACAGCAAAAAGATACACTCACGCCTTTTCTAATGGTGCAATTCCTTTTGCTACTCAAACGTATTGTGCGCAAAGGACTTAAAAAATCATATTACACTGTAGAAGAAAATCTTAATAGCCGTATCAAAGGTAAGATACAGTTAGCTAAACACCTCAAACAAAATGTTTTTAAGAACAAACTCACATCACACGTGTGTAGGTATCAAGAGTTTGGAATAAATAGCCTCGAAAATCGATTTTTAAAGAAAGTTTTGCAATTTATCATCAGCTTTAAGAATACGCATCCTAATTATTTTGCAGGTAATGACAAATCTATTATCGAATTGATTACCTATTGTAGTCCACATTTTGAGTTGATTTCAGAAGAAATTAATATAGAAAACCTCAAAAAACTTACTACCAATACTTTTTTCAAAGAATATGAGGAAGCCATTCGCATCGGAAAGCATATCTTAAAGCGTTTTTCGTATAATATCACCGAAACAACCCAACAAAAAGTAACTATTCCGCCTTTTTGGATAGATATGCCCAAACTTTTTGAGTTATATGTCTATAAAAAGCTACAAGAACAGTTTGGAGGTAGGGAAGAGGTACTCTATCATTTTATTGCCGATTATACCGAATTAGATTTTTTGCTCAACACTCCAGAATACAAAATGGTCATTGATGCCAAGTATAAACCTATTTATAAAGATAGCAGAGATATAGACGACATCCGCCAAGTAAGTGGCTATGCACGTTTAAAAGCAGTCTACAATGAGTTTGAAATAGAAGAAAATAAATTGATAGATTGCCTTATCATCTATCCTTCTTTAGAAGAAAACAAAGATTTGAATTTTAAAAAATTAGATACTATTAAGGGTTATGCTAAAATCTATAAACAAAGCATATCCATTCCATTAATTACTAATCTTTAATCATTCATCATTATGTCAAAATTCTATAACGAAATTGCGGAAAAATACGATTATATCTTTCCACTATCTCCAGCCCACCAAACATTTTTTGCGGATGAGCTACAAGGGTATACTGTCCTTGATGTAGGTGCTGCTACGGGTAATCTTACCGCTTACTTAAGCTCACAAGGATATGAAGTTACCGCTATCGACCTCAGTGAGCGATTGATTGCCAAAGCTGCCGAAAAAGGCATTACTGTACAACAGCGCAATATGCTTACTATTGATGAGCTTTCCACCTTTGATAACATTGTTTGCATCGGTAATACGCTCCCACATTTGGATAGTAAGGCCTCTGTACAGCTCTTTTTGCAAAAAGCTTATGGACAACTCACCCAAGGGGGGAAACTTGTCCTGCAATTGGTCAATTTTGAAAAATATTTTGCCCAGCAACAAGACGATTACCTCGGTAATCTTCCCTTAATAGTCAACGATAAGGTGAAGTTTGAGCGATTTTACTATCTCAATGAGGAAGGAAAAATTCGTTTCAAGACTATTTTGGACGATACCATAGAAAATGAGGAATTGTTACAGCCTATTTTCGCTGACGAACTTACCCAATGGCTTACTCAGATAGGATTTCAAGCCATCAACTTATATGGTAATTTCAAAAAAGACCCTTTTGATAAGGAAAAATCAATGGCACTAATAATCATTGCAGAAAAATAAATTACAGATTATGAGAATTATCAAATTAATATCACTTATTATAGTTGTTTTGTTGTCTTCTTGTAAGCCTACCTTGCCAGATTTGACTAAAAGAGATCGGATAAAACTGCTCAAAAAATACGCGTTCTACTTATGTATGGAGCATAATTACAATCGAATAGACAGCACCTTTCGATTCTCGAAAGACCATATAGATGGGGTTGTATTTTTTCATTATGGCTTAGAGGGGTTAGAAAAGACAAAAGATTTCGTGATCCAAAACAAACAGTTTAAATTTCCTAACGGACTGTTAAAGAATGAAATGGCGGATCCTAAAGCAAATCTTATTTGTTTGGATTGTTTTGATTTTTATGAAAGCAAAGAACTAGACCGTTTTGTAAGAAAAATAGAGAGAGGACAAAGAGAATAATTTTCTTTTAGAATCACAACTATTTTTCCATATCTTACAAATATTGTGTACTTTTGCAGAAAATATGGTCACTATGCAATTTATTATTTTTAGGAAAGTCTTATTTCTATTTAGCATTCTATCTTTTTTCCTATTAGGAAGTTCTTGTCATTTCTTATCTAAGAAAAAGGATGCTAATGTGATTGATACCAATGAACCTCTTACTTCAACAACAGATGAAGAACCAACTACCTCAGTAACAGAAGAATATCCGACTGATTTCCCAGAACAAGGAAATAAAATGGAAGATTTTGTGCCTAAACATTGGTCTGCTATAATGAAAGTAGATGGAGATCTCAACAAGGATGGCTTAACAGATACAGCTCTTATTGTAGAACAAAAAAATCCTAATAATATAAGTGTTACAGAATATAATGATACGTTGAATACCAATCCAAGGGCTCTTTTGGTACTATTCAAACAGGAAAATGGTACTTACAAATTAGCCGCTAAGAATGATAAAGGCTTTATAGAACCTCCTAAAGAAAGTTCTTCTCTATTAGATCCGTTAGAGGAAGGTGATATAAACATAAAAAACAATACCTTACGACTGAATTTTCAATATTTCTTTTCAGCAGGCTCTTGGTATATTACCAATGTAGAGTATGTGTTCAGATACCAGAATAGCCATTTTGAACTTATTGGAGTGGAAACCAATAGTTTTGATAGGAGTACTGGAGAGGAAACTATAGTGAGTTTTAATTTGAGCACCAATAAGTTGGAAACCACTATGGGAGGAAATGTATTTGAAGAGAATGAGAATAATCCTAAAAAAGAAACCAAAACTTTTATGTATAATCCTAAACCCATTTTGGATAATATGGAAGCAACTGCTTACTTAACAATTTTGTATAACCGAGACGAATAATAAAAATATATTATGGCACGATTAGGCGTTTTTTATGCACTTAGTGATGAGCAGGTAGATACTATTGCAGAACAAGATGATGACAAGATGTATGCTTATATGCTCAACACCATTGAAGAAAATCTCTTGGGTACACCCAAAAGTTATCAGATAGATAAAGCGTGGGAAGGCATTCACTATTGTCTTTGTGAGGGTGATTGGTACAAAGAAGAAGGAATAGCTCCTAATATTGTTTTTGGAGGTTATTTATTATTAGATCATAATGATTGTGTAATATTTGTGAATGACCTCGATAATATTCAAAAAATTGTAGACTATCTTGAAGAGAATAATCTACAAGAGATTATCAAAAAGAATTTTGAAAAAATTCCCTCAGACTACTCATATACTAAAAATGAGGAAGAACTTAACTATTTGTTGAGTTGGAGCAAAGGGGTATTAGATTTTTATAAATATGCTTTGAAGAACCAACTAAATACTATTTTTACCGTAGATCTTTAATTAATCATTAAACATTAATCATTAAACATTAATCATTAACAATGTTATCAGTATCCAATTTATCCGTACAATTCGGCAAGCGCGTCCTCTTCGATGAGGTAAACGTAACCTTTACACAAGGCAACTGCTACGGCATCATCGGTGCCAATGGAGCAGGCAAATCTACTTTCCTCAAAATCCTTTCAGGCAAGCAAGAACCTACTTCGGGGCGTGTGATCCTCGAACCGGGCAAGCGTATGTCGGTGCTTGAGCAAGACCACTACGCTTATGACGACTATACTGTGCTCGACACCGTGATTATGGGCAACAAAGTCCTCTCCAAAGTCAAAAAAGAGATGGACGACCTTTATGCCGACTATTCCGATGAGCACGCCGAACGCATTGGTGAGCTACAAATACAGTTCGATGAGATGAACGGCTGGAACGCCGAGAGTGATGCGGCAGCCCTGCTCTCCAATTTGGGTATTTCTGAGGATATGCACTACACTATGATGTCCGAAATGGACGGTAAGCTCAAAGTGCGAGTACTTTTGGCTCAGGCGCTCTTCGGCAACCCCGATGTACTCATAATGGACGAGCCTACGAACGACCTTGACTTCGAGACTATCAGCTGGTTGGAGAACTTTTTGGCAAACTATGACAATACGGTGATTGTGGTATCCCACGACCGCCACTTCCTCGATGCTGTTTGTACCCATATCTCCGATATAGACTTTGGGAAAATCAACCATTATTCGGGTAACTATACTTTCTGGTACGAAAGTAGTCAGTTAGCAGCGCGTCAGCGTGCGCAACAGAACAAAAAGGCTGAAGAGAAAGCCAAAGAGTTGCAGGAATTTATTGCGCGTTTTAGTGCCAACGTGGCAAAATCAAAGCAGGCGACCTCTCGTAAGAAGATGTTGGAGAAACTCAATATCGAGGAAATCAAACCGTCCTCTCGTCGTTACCCTGCTATCATTTTCGAGCGTGACCGCGAGGCTGGGGACCAAATCCTACACGTGGAAAACCTCGCTGCTTCTATCGACGGACAGGTATTGTTCCAAAATGTGGATATCAACCTTGCCAAAGACGACAAAGTAGCCGTGATTTCTAAGGATTCACGTGCTACCACCGCCTTTTATGAGATTCTCAACAACAACCTAAAGCCCGATGCGGGTACCTTTGCGTGGGGTATCACCACCTCGCAGTCTTACCTGCCCGTGGATAACTCCGATTTCTTCACCCAAGACCTTTCTTTGGTGGATTGGTTGCGCCAATGGGCGAAAACAGAGGAAGAGCGCGAGGAAGTATACGTGCGCGGGTTCTTGGGCAAGATGCTTTTCAGTGGCGAGGAAGCCCTCAAAAACTGCAAAGTGCTCTCAGGAGGCGAGAAAGTGCGCTGTATGCTCAGCCGTATGATGATGTTGCGCGCCAATGTGCTAATGCTGAACGAACCTACCAACCATTTGGATTTGGAGAGCATCACCGCCTTCAACAACTCGCTGAAAAACTTCAAAGGCACCGTGCTTTTCACCACCCACGACCACGAATTTTCACAAACCGTCGCCAATCGTATCATCGAGCTTACCCCTAGTGGCATTATCGACCGCTATATGACCTTTGATGAGTATATGGACGACAAAAATATTCAGGAACTCCGCGAAAAGATGTACAAACAATGATTAATTATTAATTATTAATGGTTAATCACAGCACTTTGGCAAAGGTCATTGCACAAAAAGGTGATTAAAATGAACTTTGCCAGAGTTTTTTGAAGAAATAAGAATTATCAAAATTATAAGAATATGTATAGAGGATTTAATTTAAAATTGAATGATATTGATATATTTTCTGATATTCAAAAAGAGAACTATTATAAGGAAGAAAAATCTCGACAAAAAGCAATTGATTTTTCGTCATACTATTCAAGAAGAACTAATGGAGAAAAAATCTTAGATGGAAATAAAATTATAGAAGAATGGTTCCCTTACAGAAATGATTTCCATATATTTTTATCCCATTCTCATAAAGATGAAAAACTAGCACTTGCAATAGCTGGAAAGTTGAGAAAAAGACATCATTTGAATGTTTTTGTAGATTCTGTTATATGGAATAATTATCAAGATTTATTAAAGCATATCGATAATGATTTTTGTAGGAATAGTAATACAGGTAATTATGATTATAATATGCGAAATCTTAGTACATCTCACGTTCATTTAATGCTTATGAATTCATTAAATGTAATGATTGATAGGTGCGAAGTTCTAATTTTTCTAAACACGCCCAATTCTATATCATTGAAAGATTCTATTAATAGACCAGACAGAACTCTTTCTCCTTGGATTTTTTCCGAAATACAAACAAGTAAAATTATTAGGAAAAGAGTTCCTAAGAGAAAAAGTATTCCTTTACGAGAAAGTACAGAATGTTTTAGTCATCAAGGATTAGGAATGGTAAGCTATGAATTAGGATTAGAACATTTAACTAAAATATCTCCAGAAAAATTTAAAGAATGGGTATATTCACAACATTCTTATCCAGAACAATCTCTTGACTATTTATATAGAATTATGAAAGATAATAAAATTTCTCCTCTTTTTAAATATTGAAAATAATAAATGGAAAAGAAACTAAAACATTTAGAATTTATACAAAATGCCATTAATAGAATGGCAAATAATTCATTTATCATTAAAGGTTGGTGTATTACACTTGTAGTAGCATTAATTGCATTGTTAGAAAAAGAGAACATAAATAAAAATTATATTCCCTTTTCTTTTATACCATTGTTATTCTTTTGGTTTCTTGATGCTTTTTTCATAAAAACAGAGAGACAATATAGAAGATTATATGTAGATGTAAGCAAAAAAGGTAAGAAAGAAATAGATTTTTCTATGGATATAACACCTTATAAAGAATGTTATAGAGAAACTCTTTTCTCACGAACATTATTACCTTTTTATTTATCTTTAATGGGAATTGTCTTAGTAATAATATTTATAGTAAAATAAATCTATGGAAAATATTAATCAAACAGAAAAAGATTTAGAGTTATATTTAGCTCGTTTCTTTGATATATATGATATTGAGAAGCTAATAATATATTTATCAGTAACTAATAAAACTGATAAATATAAAGGTTTTTCTATTCCTATTTTTGAAATTAGTGAAGTTTTATTAGGTCAAAAAGAATTTTGTTTATCTAATCCTATTCCTCCTGAAAGAATAAATTCTTCTGATAAAAAAGATAAAAATTTATTAGAGTTTTTCTATATTTTGGATGTAAATTTAAAGAATGAATTAGAAAAAATGAAAGAAAAGGGTGTTACTTTAAAAGCACGAGTTAAAACTTTTGATGAAAAAGAATTTATATCTAACGAAATGAATATAGATGATTTATTTAAAGTAGAAGATAATCTTCAAAAAAGATAATATCAACCCTGTAGAATACAAATTTAACTTTGTAGAACACAATATCACCCCCGTAGAACACAATATTAACTCGGTAGAAACCAAAATCAAGTCCGTAGGATACAATATAAAGTCCGTAGGGTACGATATAAACTAGAAATTTACTAAAATTATTTGTTTAACCATTAAAAAAGACAAGAAAATGGCTACAAGATTTATTTCATTCGAAAAATTCAAGAATTATTCCTTCATTTTTGAGAATATTTCCAAGAGTGATATTCTATATAACAATTAATCATATAAGAAAATGAAAATCATAGGAATTAGTGTACGCACTACCAATCAGAACGGACAAGCGATGCAAGACATCGGGAACCTTTGGCAACGCTTTTTTAGCGAGCAAATTTTGGCAAAAATACCCAATAAGGTAAGCGATGCCATTTACAGCATCTACACCGATTACCAAAAGGACTATACCGAGCCTTACACTTGTATGATAGGAGTGGAAGTTACCACGCTCAGCACGATTCCCGACGGTTTAGAAGGCAGGGAATTCCCTGAACAAACCTTTCAAAAGTTTGTAGCCAAAGGTGCAATGCCTCAAGCAGTAGGGGCAATGTGGCAACATATCTGGGACAACGACGCCACGCTCAATCGCACTTATATATATGACTATGAGCGCTACACCGAGAAGTCTCAGCAAGGAGATGCCTCCGAAGTAGATATTTTTATAGGCGTAAAAAAGAACTAATAACCCCAACTTTTAGAGAGTATCGGCAAGTTTGTAAGAAGTTAAAGAAAATTTATTAAAAACTATTTAAATACAAAGAAAATGAAAATCATAGGAATTAGTGTACGCACTACCAATCAGAACGGACAAGCGATGCAGGACATCGGAAACCTTTGGCAACGCTTTTTTAGCGAGCAAATTTTGGCAAAAATACCTAATAAGGTAAGCGATGCTATTTACAGCATCTACACCGATTACCAAAAGGACTATACCGAGCCTTATACTTGTATAATAGGAGTAGAAGTTACCACGCTCAGTACGATTCCCGACGGCTTAGAGGGAAGAGAATTCCCTGAACAAACCTTTCAAAAGTTTGTAGCCAAAGGCGCAATGCCTCAAGCAGTAGGGGAGATGTGGCAACATATCTGGGACAACGACGCCACGCTCAATCGCACTTATATATACGACTATGAGCGCTACACCGAGAAGTCTCAGCAAGGAGATGCCTCCGAAGTAGATATTTTTATAGGTGTAAAAGAGAATAAATAACTCTAAATAAGCAAATGAAAAATTTATATAACGAAGCAGATAAGAACGAAATACTCAATCGGTTAGAAAATCTGAAAGTAGATGCTGTGCGTCAGTGGGGAAAGATGAACATTGTACAGATGTTAGCCCACTTGAACGTTTCTTTAGAAACTCCTTTAGGGAAAAACTTCCCCAAGCGGGCATTTATCGGTAGGCTTATAGGAAAATTGGTAAAGAAAAGGTTTATCAACGACCAGCCTATGCCTAAAAATTCCCCTACTGATAAGATGTATGTTATCACAGACATCTCTATGGAGTATTTTGAGAAAGAAAAGCAACGAGCTAAAGAGCTGATCACCCTTTTTTATAACAATGGAAGAGAAAAATGCAGTCAGCATCCCCATTCTTTCTTTGGCAAACTCATTCCCGACGAGTGGGGAATCCTGCAATGGAAGCATTTTGACCATCATCTGCGACAATTTGGGGCGTAATGAATGCAATGCTACTCAATTAGAAATAATTTGTAAAAAATTAGTGTTAGACAAGTAAGAGTTAATTATCTTTAGCACTTAAAAAAGTAGTACAATGAATGACTTCGAGCAATATATAAGGGAAACTGAACCCCATCGTCGTGAAAAAGGTGAGGCGTGGCAGACGGCTATTGGCTTGCAGGCGGTAGATGGATTGAAACCTTCGGATTATCTCGTGCAAACAGCTAAGCAACACATCGAGGGGGATATTACTATAGAGGAGGCTAAGCACCTCATTGATAGTTATTATCAGTCCAAGACAGTACGCCATGAGCAGGGAGAAGAACGCACTGAGGAAGCCGATAAAGTTTCGGCGCGCATCACCGAATTGCTTACCGAGTCGGCTTTTAGCTTTTCCCCAGTGGCATATATAGGCATTCATCGCAAGTTATTCACCGGTATTTACAAGTTTGCAGGCAAATTGCGCGACTACAATATCACCAAAAAGGAGTGGGTACTCGGTGGAGACACGGTTCTCTACGCCAGTGCAAACAATTTGCGTGAGACTTTAGACTATGATTTCGAGCAAGAAAAGCGTTTTTCTTATCAAGGCTTACCTGTGGAGGAAGCTATCAAGCACATAGCAAAATTTGTCTCAGGACTCTGGCAAATACACCCTTTTGGTGAGGGCAATACGCGTACAACGGCGGTTTTCACGATTCAATACCTGCGTACCTTTGGCTTTGCGATGAGCAATGAAGCCTTTGCTTATCATTCTTGGTATTTTCGTAATGCCTTAGTCCGTGCCAATTACAACAACCTTGCTAAAGGGATAACAGCAACTACTGAATACATAGAACGTTTCTTTAGAAACCTAATTTTAGGTGAGGAAAACGAGCTTAAAAATAGGTATTTATTAGTAGGGGATGAACTTCAAAGTGCAAAAGAGCAAATTCCAAAGGGCAAAATTTGCACTTTGAATTGCACTTTGGAGGAAATGGCAGTATTACAATATTTACAACAAAATCCTACCGCCACTCAAAAGATTATTGCTGAGCATATAGGAAAATCGGAACGCACTGTAAAGACTATTACAGCAAATCTGGTAGAAAAGGGACTTATCGAACGCAAAAATGGTAAGCGAAATGGCTTTTGGGAAGTAAAAACAAACAATTAATCTTAAAATAAGTATCATTATGAAAACAACTTTCAATTTTGAGCTTTTTAAAAAGCGCTTAAACCTATTTTTAGAAAAGATAGAAGACCTTGGTGGCGAGATAGAACCTCTTACGATAGAAAAGCCCGCTATAGAGGATGAAATCAAAGCCGTAGAGGAGCAATTAGGCTATATATTACCTCCTCATTTCCGCGAAGTACTCTTGGAGAACACTGCCCATTTGGATTTTTATTGGGATATTAATGATATTACGGATGAGGGCGACATTTCTCTACCTGATAAATTAGTTGAAATCTTTCGCGGACAGTTGCTTTTTGGATTGGATTTGCTTTTGGACTATGAGGACGATCGCAAAGGTTGGGTAAAAGAGGTATATTCCGATTACAATAACGAATATGATCGCGTTTGGCATAATAAAATGTCCTTTCACCAAGTAGGCAACGGCGATTATATCGCTATTGAGTTAGAGCCAGAGAACTATGGTAAGGTTGTGTATCTCAGTCACGATGGTAGTGAGAACCACGGGCTTTATATAGCCGATAACTTTAAGGAATTCCTGATGAACTACGCTGCTATCGGTTGTACAGGGGGTGAGGATTGGCAATGGGAGCCTTTTTATACCAAAGGCAAAAGCTTAGACCCCACTTGTGAGAACGCCCAAGCGTGGTATAAGGTATTGGGGATAATACCTGAGGAATTAAGAAACAACAACAACTCGTAACTCTTAACTCATAACTCATAGATCTTAACTAAAATAAATGTTACCAGAAGAAGAAAACTACGCCGTTAGCAAATTTGAATCAATGCTCAAAGAGAATAATATCCTCTTTTTTGATGTGGATGAATTTGAGGAGATTGTAGAATATTACGTAGAATATGGGCGTATTAGTAAAGCCAAACGTGCCTTAGAGATTGGATTATCGCAACACCCCGATGCGTCTTCACTGAAATTGCTAAATGCTGAGCAATTGGTGTTTGAAGACCGTTTGGAGGAAGCTTCAGAAATTCTCAATGAATTGCTTGTGCTTGAACCTATGAATGCCGAAGTACACACACAGCAGGCTAATCTGTATTCTAAAATGAACAAACATCACCGTGCTATTGAGTTGTTGCAATACGCCCTCACTCTTACTGATGATGTTTCCAATATTTATGCCTTAATAGCAATGGAATACCTCTATATAGAGGATTATACCAATGCTAAAAACTATTTTATCAAATGTTTGGAACAAGACCCTCAGGACTATACAGCACTACAACAGTTAGTATTCTGTTATGAAGTTTTAGGTGATGTACAAGAAGCTACTTCTTTCTTAAATCATTACTTAGACCAAAATCCTTATTGTGAAGTCGCTTGGTATTATCTTGGCAGACTCTATTTGGCTATTGGTGATTACAAAAATGCTTTGCGTTGCCTCGATTTCGCTATTATCAGCGACGATACTTTCACAGGAGCTTATTTCGAGAAAGCTCGCGTGCTCGAAATGATGGAAGATTACGAAAAAGCTATTGAAAACTACAAAATTACTCTCACCCTTGACGATCCTTCAGCTTTAGCTTATTTACATATAGGTCGTTGTTATGAAAAAATGCATAATGATACTAAGGCAGAGGAGTATTATTTTAGAGCTACTCATGAAGATCCTCAATTAGACAAAGCGTGGATTACCTTAGCCGACTTTTATTACTTGCGCCATAACCACAGCAAAGCCCTGAAATATATTCAGAAAGTACTCACTTTTGAACCTAATGAGCCTTATTATTGGCGTCGCTATGCCGAATTGAATTATTTTGAATTCCAAAATCTTGAAGAAGCTGAATATGGCTATCGCAAGGCAGTACAAAATGGCGATTATTCTTATAATACGCTTATTGAATGGGTAGATTTGATGTTCCTCACTCAAAAATATGGAGATGCATTACCTATTGTAGCGGATATAGTACATATTTATCCACACGAACTCAACAATTATTTTCGTCTTTCCTTAGCTTATTATGGTGTAGGTGATGAGCATACAGCATTACAATATTACCAAATGGGCGTTACTAAAGCTCCCGAATGGCAGTCGTTTTTTGAACACAAATTCAACTTTAAAATACAATAGTTTATGGGGATAGTGCTCCGTCAATCGTTTAAGAATGTGTTGGCTACCTATTTAGGGTTTGCCATAGGGGCACTGAACACCCTTTTCTTGTTCACTTACTTCCTCTCCAAAGCTCAGTACGGATTAGTGAGTTATGTTACTTCTTCTGCCACCATTCTGTCCCCTCTTATCGCCTTTGGGGTGAACAATACCTTGGTGCGTTATTATACCGCTTATCGAGATAAGAAAGAGCAAGCGCAATTCAACCTGATGCTTTGCTTTTTGCCTTTGCTCATCATTGTGCCTGCCACCTTTGTCGGGGTAATTGGGTACGAACAGATTGCGCAATGGCTTTCGGCTAAAAACGAAGAAGTACGCGATTACGTTTTGCTCATCTTCCTCACTTCCATAGCGATGGCCTACTTTGAAATTGCTTATGCGTGGACACGTGTACAGCTAAAAACCGTCTTTGGCAATTTCCTTAAAGAGGTATTCCATAGGGTAGGGGTGATGCTCTTGTTATTAGCCATTTATTTGCAGCTCATCGACTTTCACCAACTGATATGGGGCATATTTTGGGTCTATGCCTTGCGTATGCTCTTGATGTTTGTTTTCGCTTTCTATGTACGCCGACCGCAATTTGCTTGGGGGTTGCCTAAGAACAAGAAAGAAGTCTTTTTGTACAGCCTTTTTGTGATTTTATCGGGGTCGGTAGCTTCCGTATTGATGGATATTGATAAGTTTATGCTGAACCAATACTTGCCTATCGGTGAGATTGCCGTTTATAATGTAGCCATTTTTACAGCTACGGTGATTGCTATTCCGTATAGGAGTATGTACCAGATTGTGAGTCCACTGACGGCACAATTTATGAATCAAAGCAAGCCAAAAGAGCTATCCGACCTGTATAAGCGCAGTACCGTGAATACTTATTTTGTGAGTATGGTGATTTGTGTGCTTATCATCGTAAACGCCCAGCAGTGTTATGCCCTCTTGCCCGATAAGGATTATAGCACAGGGCTTGGAGTGCTTATCATCATATCCGTAGTGAAACTCTCTGATGCCTTAGTAGGTTTCAGCAATGCGGTATTACTCAATTCTCCTTACTATCGCACAGTGCTATTTTTGGGCGTTTTCTTGGTCATAGGCACTGTTTTAATGAATATGTGGCTCATTCCTATTTATGGGATTAATGGAGCTGGATTTGCTACTCTTTTAGCTTTTACTTCGTATAATCTTCTTAAATCGGGATTTGTATATCGCAAATACAACTTACAGCCTTTTTATAAAGAAACTCTACAGACTACTCTCTTTGGTATCGTAGCCATAGGAGGTTTCTTCTTTTGGGACTTCCCATTTCACCCGCTGGTGAATATCAGCTTAAAATCATTGCTCGTAGGAGCCTTTTGGATATGGGCACTTATCAAATTTCGTTTGTCAGAAGAACTATTAAAAATACTCAAATAAATATGCATCCACGTATCAAAAACATTCTTGAAAATTACACTTATCCTATTATCAAATCTATTACTTACCCTAATGGTGATATGCTTGTTTTAGAAGGACAATGGATTAAAGAGAAGTATCACCTAAGAATTTTGTGTAAATCGTCCTTAGATAGTTATTTTTCTTATAACGAAGAGGATTATGTCTCTAATCTCTATCCACAAATGGTGGCAGAAAATGCTCAATATGAAGTGTATGGAGGTGAATGTAGTTGGGAAGGAGATGGTTTTATTTACCTTATCCATAAAGAGAGTAGCGAACTTTTATGGTTTTTGTTTTTAGATAATAGCGAGTACTTTAAGGAAGCCTATTTTGAAGATGCAAACCATATAATCACTCGTTCTGAACTTAACTTACAACTAAGAATTCCTATTAATGTCCCAGAAAAACTAAGTGTAATAAAATGACTTCAGAAGAAATAAAAGCCATTGTTTATTATATCCAAGGCTTACAAGCTCTTTGGAAAGAAGGCTATAATGCAGAAAAAGTCGCCTTTTACAACTATCAATTTAGCTTAAGAGCAGGAATAGATATGCCTGATGGCTTACTTGATGTTATTGAAATGTTGGAGATGTGGGATGACAATTGGATGTATGGGGCAGTTCCTCTTACTGAAAAAGAAGCAGCTACAATTATTCAAGAGGAATTAAATATTGATATATACCACCCAGAGAAAGATATTATAGCATTGGTTACCAATGAGTTCATTAGTCAGCTAAAAGATGAGTGTTCCTCGAATAAAATTGTTGCTGAAGCACTTGAAAATTCCCAAGAACTTATTTCCTATGATGAATATCTTGTAGCCCTTCAAAATGTATTAAACGAATTGCTCACTCATCACATCCGTATTCCAGCTCATATTTTAGCTATTATTGATGTCATAGAGGATTCTTATATCAAAAGATTACAAGCTTCTTTATGGGGAATATAAAACATTATTGATTATGAAAAACATCACTACTTTAGAACTTCTTAGATATATGAAATATCGAGCACCAATGTATATTAGGAAGTATGATATATTTTACCTCAAAACTTTTTTCAATGGTTGGGCTCTTCGCTATAAAGGGGAAGATGTAGGGCTTCGATTGCTGCAACAAGGATTTTTCCCTTGGTTACAAGAAAAATACCCAAGGGATATTGATAATTGGGCAGAAAAGCTTTTTGTTATGTGGAAAAGTGAAAAAGCAGCTTTGCTCTACTTCTTTATATTATTTGATGAATTTTATAATAAGTATTTTTCTGAACATTCTCAGGATTTATCAATAGAGGAACTGATAGCTTTTATAGAACCTCACCCTGAGCTACATATTAGCAAAAAGAGTATTTTCGCTTTGGAAATATTTCTCAATAATTGGCAAGAAGCACACCCTGCAATACAAACAAAAGTATTAGGCGACTTTTATCTTTGGCTACAACAGATATATCCTAATGAAAAAACTAATAACTGGGCAAATTTGCTGTTTTCAGTTTTCAAAACAGAAGAGAATGCCTTAAAGCAGTTTTTCGAACTCTTTGGTGATTTTTGTTTAGAAAACAGTAAAAAAGATAGTAACTCTTTGACATTGATTGAGCTAATTGAGCTTGTGAGAACTTCACCTGAGAAATATATAGAGAAATATGATGTTGAATGTTTTCACGTTTTTCTAATAGGATATATGTTGCGAGATAACACCAAAATTCCTGATGAAAAAATATTAACTGACTTCTACCATTGGTTACAGAAAAGATATATTATTTATGATAGTAGAGGATGGCCGGATATACTTTTATTGGAAGCCAAAACAAGAGAAAAAGCATTAGATATGTTTTTTGAATTGTTTGATATTTTTCTTGGAAGAACTACAGAAGTAGTACCTCCTCCTCTAACACCTAAAGAAGTTGCCACTAAAGCAAAATATATACGAGGTCTGCAAAAAATCCTAAAGAAGAAAGAATACAAACAAGGGGATGCTGAAACTTATACCTTATTCTTTGCAAGTGATCATAGAAAAACTGCAAGAGGATTACAGGACATTATAGCTGATTTGTGTACTGATTATGAAAAGAAAAGAGATAAACAAGAAATTGAGCTTCTTGCTCGTGAGCGTTTGGGAATAGTAGATTTACATAAATCTATTTTTATTGAAAACAACGAAATTCGACAATAAAAAACTATCGTTTTTCTTTGGTGGATTATTCTTTTTTTATACCTTTGTCATTCGTTTGTTAAATAGCAAATAACTTTTTAAACTTACCAAAATATTATGTCTAAAGAATTAGAAAATGTAATGACCAATCACTTTGAAAAAAAACACCTTATCGCTTTGATATGTATAGTGATTGTAACTGCTGTAGTGTGGAATTTGCCTACTGAGGTGTTTCATATTAGCGGACTAACGGTGGTACATCAGCGAATTATCGCTATTTTTGTATTTGCTACCCTAATGTGGATTAGTGAGGCTATCCCTTCGTGGGCTACTTCGCTGGGTATCATCACCCTAATGTGTTTAACGGTTTCTAACCACAGTCTGTTCTTCTTTAAAGGAGAAGAGAACGAGATTTTCGGAAAACTACTCAGCAGTAAGGAGATTATGGCTACCTTTGCTAACCCTGTAATTATACTCTTTTTGGGTGGGTTTTTTTTGGCTATTGCCGCCACCAAATCGGGGTTAGATGTCTTGCTTGCCAAGAATTTGATACGTCCGTTCGGAAATAAAAGCGAGAATGTGCTATTGGGTTTCTTGCTCATTACGGGTATTTTCTCAATGTTTGTGAGTAATACTGCTACGGCAGCTATGATGCTCACTTTTCTTACTCCTGTTTTTGCAGCATTGCCTGCAAGTGGTAAAGGACGTACCGCGCTCACAATGAGTATCCCGATTGCCGCTAACTTAGGCGGTATGGCTACCCCTATTGGTACACCTCCTAACGCTATTGCTCTGCAAGCTCTTAACGACCCTAAAGGACTGAATATGGGCGTTGATTTTGGCGAATGGATGTCGTTTATGTTCCCATTGGTACTTTTGTTACTCTTCATCTCGTGGCGACTTATATTAAAATTCTTTCCTTTTACTCAAAAAACAATTAACTTACATATTCTAGGAAAAGTACATCGTGGTTGGCGTATGTGGGTAGTTAGTGGCACTTTTATCATTACTATTCTTTTATGGCTACTCCCCAGTGAACTAACTGGTATTGATGCCAATACCGTTGCCTTAGTGCCTATGGGTATTTTTGCAGCAACAGGCGTGATTACCGCTAAAGACCTACAGTCCATCAATTGGAGCGTTATCTGGATGGTAGCAGGAGGTTTCGCTTTAGGTTTAGGTATCAATGAATCGGGCTTAGCCGAACTTGCTATCGATACCATACCCTTTGGGTCGTGGTCGCCTATAATAGTATTGATTGCATCGGGACTTATTTGTTATCTTCTCAGTAACTTTATTTCCAATACTGCTGCGGCAGCTTTGTTAATTCCTATTTTGGTAACTATTTGTCAAGGAATGGGAGAAAACCTAAGTGCGATAGGTGGTACCTCTACAGTGCTTATTGGGATAGCTCTAGCAGCATCATCAGCGATGTGCTTACCTATTTCTACGCCTCCGAATGCCATTGCGTACTCTACAGGCTTAGTAAAACAAAACGATATGCTAAAAATGGGGCTTATCGTAGGGCTTATCAGTATGGTGATAGGATACCTTGTTTTGTATGTTGTAGGAGAGACACATCTCTTAGGATAATATGAAAAACATCATTATCTTACTTGTATATATGTTAGATAAAAAAATGAATTATGAATTACGACAACTTTTTTCTTCCTGCAGAAAATTTTGAAGAAAGTAAACAATTTTTTGCAGAAGTTTTAAATCTGAAAATCAAGTTTGATTTTTCAGAGATAGGAATGATAGCTTTCAATGTGGGAGATGAAGAACCTGCCATTATTTTGAAAGATAAGACGAAATTTCCCAATACCAAACCAACTATTTGGATCGAAGTAGATGATGTAAAACAAATATATGATGAGTTGCAAGGAAAGGGCGTATCATTTTTAAGTCCGCCGTTTCCTATCAGAACGGGGTGGGCGATTGAGTTTTTAGACCCATCAGGAAATGTATTAGGTTTTACGGATTACAAAGCAGAAAAATAAAATCTCTCTAGAAGTAATAAATTATGGCACTTTGGCAATATCAATTTACGATCATACCTAATCAATATATATTGAAAGATATATCTAATGAGGAGTTTGAATATGAATTATGGGAACACGCTAATATTCATAAAGAAGATTTTATGCAGGTGAACTCTTTTCTGCCAAAGACTAAATCTTGGAGTGAGAATTTAGATATATATGGCAATACTGATTCTAACTGTTTGGAAGTATTTTTTGATAGAGAAGATAGAGTTACTTCAGTTTCTTTGAGAATAGATTTCAGAAGTGATTACAATAAAATACTTTATCAGTTATTATCTTTTTTCAAAGCAAAAGATTATACTTTATTGGATGAGAACTTACAACCAATAAAAACAATAAATAATGAAAGTTTGGAAGTAATTATAAAGCAATCTGCTCAATACAAAAAATATAATGAATTAGCATACCTTACAAATAAGAAGTAAGAAAAATTAAAAAATGAAGAACATTATCATCACAGGTACCAGCCGAGGGATAGGCTTTGAACTGGTACAACAGTTGGCATCGCAAGGACACAATATCTTAGCTCTTTCACGGCATACAGCTCCCATAGAAGCACTAAAATTACCCAAAGTACATTGTTTTCCTTTTGACATTACCTTAGCTACAGATAGAGAAGCCGTAGCGCAGTTTGTAAGAGAGCAATGGCAAAGGTAGATATCTTGATTCACAACGCAGGCAAACTTATCAACAAACCTTTTGAAGCCCTTACAGAAACTGACTTTTTAGAAGTGTATAAGGTGAATGTGTTCGGAGTGGCGCAACTCACCCAGAAAGTATTGCCTTTTATGAGGAATGGCTCGCACGTGGTAAGTATCAGCAGTATGGGAGGCATACAAGGAAGTTTGAAGTTTAGCGGTTTGGCAGCGTATAGCTCCTCTAAAGGTGCTCTTATTACCCTATCGGAGCTCTTAGCCGAAGAATATAAAGAACGTGGAATTATTTTCAACACCTTAGCCTTGGGAGCCGTACAGACCGAAATGATCGCCGAAGCCTTCCCTGATTATAAAGCTAATATCACCCCACAGCAAATGGCACGCTACATTGCTGATTTTGCCCTTAATGGTAGTAAAGTATTCAATGGAAAAGTATTACAAGTAGCCAATACAACTCCATAAAACAATTAAAAACTAACGACTAATAACTAAAATATGTACATCATTATTTTAACGTATCAAAAAGACCTTTCAGAGGTTGAAAAACATTTAGAAGCACATCGCGCTTATTTAGATAAGCATTATGCTTCAGGACATTTTGTTGCTTCAGGAGCACAAGTACCTCGTGTAGGTGGTATAATTTTGTGCAAGGCAGGTAGTAGGGGAGAGGTAGAAACTATCATTGCCCAAGACCCTTTTTATCAGCACCAAATAGCAACCTACCAGGTTATTGAGTTTACTCCTACCAAATTCTCTGAAGAGTTCGGTAAGGTACTCTCTTAAAACCACAATTAACAAGTGAAAATTATTTTTCTAACAGCCCTTACTTTCTCAATCTTAATACTCCTGCTTTATTACCTAATTCAGCAGTCTAAAAAGCCTTCGGGTTTTGTAGGTGTAATAATGATGAGACTTTTTAATCGTGTTTATATACCAATGGTACAATGGGCATTAGGACTTTATAAACCGTCAGAAGCTCCACGAAAAATATTAGATATAGGGGTAGGAAATGGCAAATCAACTGTCCTACTCACTGAATATTTTCCTCATAGTGAAGTTTGGGGAATTGAAATATCCGAAATCGCTATTAAGGAAGCAGAGAAGCTTCATACAAGGGCTATCTTTCAGTTAGAGGACATTCGGCATACCTCATTTGGTGATAAAACCTTTGATTTGATAACTGCTTTTCAAACACACTTCCATTGGCAAGACCTCAAAGAGGCTTTTTGGGAAGTCAAACGCATACTCTCAGACAAAGGTATTTTTCTCATTGCTTGTGAATATGCAAAGATTAGTTATTACCTTCCTAAACTAAAAAGAACAGAAGATTTTAGTCAATTTTTAAACTCAGTAGGACTATCCTTAATACAAGAAGAAAGAATGCAAGGTTGGGTACTTTATAAATTAATAGTTACTGAATATAAGTAACTTATAATAAAAATATAAATCTTTTATTTAATGTATATTCTATAAAGTATCTATTTACTATGTATATAAATGTGAAAATAATCTAATAATCAGTATATTAACCACCAATTTAAACAAAAGTAACAAGCATTTATTACGCTTACTAACGCTTTCGTTTTTGTTATAATACTTATACTTTAACTTTAAAATGTTTTAATAAAATATTAATAACCAATATTTTAATATAATAATTATATATGAGTAAAAATATAGTCTCTACTACCAAGAGGAAACGCAAGGCAAATCGCTCCAAAAAGGTAGGTTTGCCTGCCGGTAGTCTGGTGTATTTCGGTAATAAAGAGAAGCCTCTCAATATAGAAGTCATTACCTACAACGAGCATTCTTGTCAGGTAAAGAAAGTCTTTTCAGCTGAAGAAGCCCTTAGATTTATAACCGACAATCATATCACGTGGGTAAATGTAAACGGCTTGAACAATATCGAGGAAGTAAAAAAGTTTGGGGCTTATACTCATTTAAATAACCTGCTCTTGGAAGATATACTCGATACCGAGCACCGTCCGAAAGTGGAAATCCTCGACGACCATATTTTAGTGATAATCAAAATGCTTTACTACGGTAAAGATGAGCAACTCATTTCAGAACACTTAGCGTTATTATTGGGCAAAAACTACCTCATCACTTTTCAAGAAAGTGAAGGTGAAGATGTCTTTGAACCTGTCCGTAAACGTTTGCAAAATACTGATAGCAGTTTGCGTAAACGCTCAGCTGATTATTTGTTATTCGGACTCTTAGATGCTATTGTAGACAACTATTTTGTGATTTTGGATAAAGTAAGCGATAAGATTGAAGCCATTGAAGACGAGATTATTATTCACCCTCGTGAAGATATGATTTCCGAAATTCAGTTGCTAAAAAAGAGTGCTATATTTTTGCAAAAATCGATTGTGCCTTCGCGTGAGGTAGTAAACAAGATTGAGAAAACCCCTCATCATCTTATCGACACCGATACTAAGCACTATTTCCGTGACCTCCACGACCATACGGTACAAATTGTCGAAACACTCAGCACCTACCGCGATATCCTTTGGGGACTTACGGATACTTATATGGGGGCAATGAGTAACAAGATGAACAACATTATGCGCTTGCTCACCCTTATTTCTACTATCTTTATTCCGCTTACTTTTATTGTGGGAGTATACGGTATGAATTTCAAGTATATGCCTGAATTAGAAGTATGGTGGGCATATCCGTTAGTATGGTTGGTAATGATAAGTATTTCAGTAGCAATGATTTTCTACTTCAAACGCAAAAAATGGCTTTGATTTTTGTGAAAATGTACTATCTTTGTGCGCTATGAATTTGTTAGACGAGAATGTACAACGCTTTATCAGGGAATACGAGGGGACAACTACAACATTGCTCCTCAAGAAACCTGTGTTCAATGGTATTTCTAACAAAGAGTTAGCACAACAGATTGAAGGCAGACGTACAGCAGCTAAAAAACTTCCTTTTTTGCTTACTGCGGAAGGTATATTGTTCCCTCCAACACTTAATTTAGAGCAAACCTCCTCCGATATGACCGCTCAGTACAAGGTACAAGGCTTGCACGGAGAACGGTTTTTAGACCTTACTTGTGGATTCGGTATTGATGCATTTTTTCTTTCAGAGAAGTTTAAAGAAGTTACGTTGGTAGAACAAAATAAGGAACTTCTCAGTAAAGTAGAGCATAATTGGCAGGTTCTAGGGCGCAAGGCTACATTTATAAATGGAAGCGCAGAAGCTTTTTTGAAAGCCACAACAGCACATTACAATCTTATTTATCTCGATCCTGCCCGTAGAGACATACTCAAACAAAAGAAGTTTCTCTTAGAAGACCTCTCACCTAATATCTTAGAGTTACAGTCTGTACTATTGCAAAAAGCAGATAAAGTGTTTACCAAACTATCACCTATGATAGATATTAGTTATCTGTTGCATACGCTACCCAAGATAACACATATTCATTTGGTAGCCTTGCGCAATGAAGTAAAGGAGGTATTGGTAGTACAAGAACCTAAAAAAGAAACGCAAGTACAAATACATTGTGTGAATTTGGAGAATGAAGAGCCTATTTTGCAATTTACAGAAGCAGCATTACATACTCCTCAAGTGGTGTATAGCAAACCTAAAGAGTACTTATATATTCCTAATAATGCTTTGTTGAAATCAGGAGCTTTTAATTATATAACGCAGCATTTTGAGGTAGAGAAGTTGGACGTAAATACCCATCTATACACTTCCGAGCAGCTAAAAAAGCCCTTTGCCGGACGTGTTTTGCAGGTAACTCCTATCAATCTTAAAGAGTTAAAAAAAGGTAGTAAATATTGTATTCTCTCTAAAAACTATCCGTTATCGGTAGCAGAAATTAAAAGGAAATACCATATCGTGGAAGGTGGTAATGAATATCTTATCTTTACCCGTTCCGTTGAGGGGTTGGTCGTACTTTTAGGGAAGGTAATCGAGTGAGAAAGTTTTTTCTTTTGAGGTAAAAATGCTTAGTAAACGATAGTTGTACACTGGGAGTAATCAAGCGAATAGGTTTGCTATCCGTAGGATAAACTGACTTGTTATTAAAAATTCCCGATAAGGCTACAGTCCAATCATCTTTCAGATATACAAACGAAAAGCGGGTCACAGAAGTAGGATAAACCTTAATGTTCAGCTGTTGCAGTATGTCCATTTGGTTACCAAAATTCAATCCTCCGATAAACGCCCCTGTAAGTAACCAGTGTTTGCTAGCTACCCAGGAATAGCCATAGCCCACGTGAAAACCTATTTGGAAATTCTCAAAAGCCTCGCTACTCACATTCTCTGTTTTAGCATCAGGCTCTATGCGATGCCAATAGAAACCACTGCCAAAAAGCAAACTCCCCGCCGATTTCACTTGGCGTTCGCTTTGCTCAAAGGCAGCTCGCGCCGAGAACTTGTCTGCACGCCATACGTAAGTGCTTTCTACACCTATTTGCTGGGTAGAAAGGGTAGGGAAGAGGGTGTAATTCCTTTTACCTCTATCGATATAAAATCCTGTATAGTCTTGATAATAAGCATCTATAAGTATGCGTTTACCGTATTTATGTGCTTGTATATCAATACTGCGAGTTTTTAGATTTGTTTCATTTTTTAGTCGGAATAAGTTCTGTGCATAAGTACGTTAAGCCCTAATATCTTGCGCAAACCTATTCCAACTCCTAAACTAAATGGGTAGTTGGGTGAATAAGCCTCTTTCCCTTGCGTAAGTATGAGCATTTTGGTAGGAGTATATGCTCTGAGCCATATTTCTTGCGGATAAGGTTGAATGTAGGTAGTATCCCGCTCTTGTGCAAAGAACGAAAGGCAACCTCCCCCAAAAAAAATCAATAATAAGGCTCGTAAATTCATTATAATATGTAAAAACGGGTGCAAAAGTAATACATTTTTAGCAACTATGAAAATCATACTCAAATACTTTCCCTCACTTAGTGAGTTGCAACAACAACAATTTGCAGAGCTCAAACCGCTATACGAAAAGTGGAATGCTCAAATAAACGTCATCTCTCGCAAAGATATAGACGATTTCTACGAGCGACACGTGTTGCATAGCTTGGCAATAGCTAAGCGCATTCAGTTCGTTGATGGCACAGTACTATTAGATGTCGGTACTGGTGGAGGCTTTCCTGGCATACCTTTGGCTATAATGTTTCCTAACTGTCAGTTTACATTGGTCGATTCTATCGGAAAGAAAATAAAAGTAGTACAAGAAGTAGTAAAAGCTTTAAGGCTCACCAATGTAACGGCTATGCAGATAAGAGCCGAAGAACTAAAAGATACTTACGACTTTGTGGTAAGTCGTGCCGTTACTCAAATGAAGGACTTTGTGCCTTGGGTAAAAGGAAAGTTCAAGAAGACTTCCAAAAACGACCTCCCTAATGGTATTCTTTACTTAAAAGGCGGTGACCTTACTGAGGAGTTAGCACCTTTTCCTAAGGCAGAACTGACTGATATCAGTAGTTATTACGATGAACCTTTCTTCGAGACTAAGAAAATAGTGTATTTACCTTTTTAAGCCCCTATTATAAAGATTGTAGGTCGTTTTTGTATATCAATATTTACTTTTCTCCAAAGATGTATTGGGAGTGTTTTTATTTCTTCAGTAGGAAGTGTAATATCACAAGCTATACATAAAAGAGTATCAGCTTGTAAGTTATCCATAAGGTCATTAAACATTTGTTGGTTACGATAAGGTGTTTCTATAAATAGTTGAGACTGTCCTTCACTTGCTTTGCGTTCTAGGGCTTTCAGTATTTTCTTGCGTTCTTGCTTATCAATAGGTAAATAGCCATTGAAAGCAAAATTTTGTCCATTGAGTCCGCTTGCCATCATTGCTAATAAAAGTGAAGAAGGACCTACTAAGGGGATAACCTTTAATCCTCTTTGATGAGCTATACGCACTATATCAGCACCAGGATCGGCAATACCAGGACAACCAGCTTCCGAGATAATACCTATAGAATTTCCTTCCATACAAGGAGCGAGAAAGTTACTAAAATCACTATTACGCTGGTGCTTATCAATTACAGCAATTTGTAAATCAGCTTGTTTTTTATCTGGTACCATCAGTTTGATAAACTTTCTTGCTGATTTTTCATTTTCCACTACAAAATAAGTAAGTGAACGCAGTATATTGCTCACTTGTGCTGGTAATACATCAAGAGCGCTATCTCCCAACAAATTCGGGATTAAGTATATATTTCCTTTTGTTTGTTCCATTTATCTGTTATAAAATTTGCTAAAAATTCCTTTCCAACGATATTGCCTTATCCATTTACCTTCTTCTGCAGAGAGTAAGTAAGGTTGTTTTTCTTGTTTTGCTTTGTAAAAACCTTTGCAATAATCTAAGAAGAGTTTGCCACTACGTTTCTTTACAGCTAATTTTATTGCAGCAAGTAATGTAAGAAGTACACCATATCGCATACGATAAAATACACTTCCTTGTAAATAACGGGCATTGCTTTTATAACCTGCCCCTGTAGGACGAAGATGTTTTACGTGAAGAGTTTCATCAGTTTGTACTGTCCATCCGTGATAACGAGCTAATAACTCATCTGCTGTATCCCACCCCATTGCTATTTTTAATCCTCCTATGGCTTCAAAACACGCTTTCCGATATGATTTTACAGCACCTCTCAAATGGTCTTTATTTGTGAGATTTTCAAGTACCCACAAGCCATTTTTCTCAATATAACAAAAGCCTCCAAACATTCCTAACTGAAGATTTTTGCTATATTCTTGGTTCATTACTTCAAGATAATTATTGGGAAAAATAAGGTCTGCATCAAATTTACAAATCACTTCTATGTCTTCTTTTAGATAAGAAAGTCCATAGTTAAAAGTTTGTACAACTTTAGCTCCAGGTAAGTGTTCTCCTTTTTCACCACGTTGTACTAATTGTACTATAGGATACTTAGAAGCAATGTAATTTACTACCTGAGCAGTGTTATCAGTAGAACCATCATCTACTACTATAATTTGAAAAGGAGGATAAGTTTGATTGAGCAGAGAATGCAGTGTAGTACCAATGCTTTCTGCCTCGTTATAAGCAGGGATAACAATTCCGATATTCATTTTACTTAGCACTATCGGTTTCTATAAGTCCGTCTTTTAATCGGATAATACGCTTAGCATACCGTGCAATATCTTCCTCGTGAGTAACCAAGATAACGGTATTTCCTTTTTGGTAGATTTCGTCAAAAAGGTTCATTATTTCATAAGAAGTTTTAGAGTCGAGATTTCCTGTAGGTTCATCTGCTAAAATAATAGAAGGGTAATTTACCAAAGCACGTGCGACAGCCACTCTTTGCCGTTGCCCTCCTGATAACTCATTAGGTTTGTGAAGCATACGATTGTCTAAGCCTACTAATTTCAATACTTCTTTAGCACGCTCGTGTCGTTTTTCTTTCTTAACACCAGCGTATACCATTGGGAGAGCCACATTATCTAAAGCTGTAGTGCGTGGCATCAAATTAAAAGTTTGAAATACGAAACCTATTTCTTTATTGCGTATATCAGCTAACTCTGAATCACTCATCTTGCTCACATCCTTTCCATTTAAGATATATTCACCAGAAGTGGGAGTATCTAAGCAGCCTAAGATATTCATTAAGGTAGATTTTCCTGATCCTGATGGTCCCATTAGAGCAACATACTCTCCTTTTTCTATGGAAAGATTGATACCTTTTAGTACGTGTAGTATTTCAGAACCTAATCTAAAATCGCGTTTGATATTTTTAATTTCTAGTAAACTCATCTTTTCCTTACTGAATTTTTTGATTTAAAAAATCTAACAACTTTCCAAAAGCTTTTCCACGGTGACTGATACGATTTTTTTCGTCTTGAGTGAGTTCAGCAAAAGTTTTATCAGAGTTTTCAGGAATAAATATAGGGTCATATCCAAAACCATTAGTTCCTATAGGAGTTGTGCTTATATTTCCTTTTGCAATACCCTCAAAAGTATATACAACACCTTCTAAGCACAAGGCTATAACAGTTTTAAATTGAGCTTCTCGACAAGAGATTCCCTCCATATTTTTCAAAAGCAATTGTACATTATCCACATCGCTTTTGTGTTCACCTGCATAACGTGCTGAATATACCCCTGGAGCATTATTTAATGCTTGGACTTCTAACCCTGTATCATCAGCAAAAACATTACAGTGATACTGTTTTTGAACGTATTGTGCTTTTAGTAAGGCATTGTCCTCAATGGTAGTAGCTGTTTCAGGAATATCCTCATTACAGCTAATGTCATCCAAACTCAACAATTGAATGTTTGGAGGTAAAAGGGCTTGTATTTCCCTTAATTTATGCTGGTTATGGGTAGCAAATACTAATTTCACAACTAAAACTATTCCTTTTCTTCTGTATTTTCTTGAGCTGTTTCAGCTAATTGTGTTTTTTGTAAATGTTTCAGTTCTCGAAGTTTATTTTCCCACGTTTTAAGAGCCTCTTTTTGATTATTGATGTTCTTAATCACATCACGTACCAATGGATTCTTTTCATCAATATTACCAAAGAAAGCTAAATTATTTTCCAATTGTAATACTTCCGATTTGAGTTCCTCAATACGACGTTTTACAAAAATCACCTCATTGTTGAGAGAATTCTCATTATCATCATTGATAAGTCGTTCCAATTTATTGTTGTACTTAATAATCTCAATTTCTTGTTTATCAAAATTGAGTTTTTTGTACAATGCATCGATTATTTTGTGGAATTTGATATCGATAGTTCTCTTAGAATGATGAGTAGTTCCTAAAGCATTCCATTCATTCACAAAATTTTGTAAGGTTTCTATTTCCCTATCTCTATCAGTGCTTAATTGGTATTCTTTCAGTTTGTCCAAGAAAGCTTTCTTTTGCTCAAGAGCATTATTTTCTTTATTCTTAGAATGTTGGATTGCTTCTGCCAAACGAGTAAAATAGGTGTCACAAGCCTTTTTGAACTCTTTCCAAATTTTTTCGGTATTTCTAAGAGGTACACTTCCTATTTCTTTCCACTCTTTCTGAATATTTTTCATCAATTCAGTAGTAGTTTCCCAGTCAGTGCTATTTTGGTTTGCTTTAGCTATTTCTACTAAAGCTAATTTTTTGGTTAAATTTTCTTGTTGTTCTTTTTTAAGAATTTTGTAGAACTGGTTTTTCTTTTTGTTGAAGCTTCGCAAAGCTACATTAAAAGCTTTCCATACTTCATCAGCTTGTTGCAAAGGTACTTTTCCTACATTTAGGAAGTTTTGGCGCAATTCTTCTACTTGTTTAGAGAGTTGCTTCCAAGCATTATGTGTAGTAGGTTCTTTTTCTCCCAATTTTTTAATACGTTCAATAATGCTTTGTTTTTTCACAGCATTTTCCTCATATATTTTATCTAAATTTTTGAGGTAATATTGGCGTTTGTCGTGTATTTTTTTTGTCAGTTCGCTGAAACGTTGCCATATACTCTCGCGGTGTTCTTTATCCACGGGGCCTATTTCTTCCTTCCAAATACGATGTAGCACTTGTAGCTCACGTGAGGCAAGTAGCGCATCTACATCATCTTGAGCGAGAGCTTCAGCTCGTTGAATGATTTTTAATTTTTCTTCCAAATTGCGTTTGAAGTCAATATCACGTAAATCTTTACTTAGGTGGATATAGTCATAGAAATTTTCTACGTGGTGGTGGTAGGTATTCCACAAGTCTTCATAATCGGCATTAGAAACAGCTCCTGCTTTGCGCCAGCGTTCTTGCAATTGCTGGAATTGTTTAAAAGTTGTGCCTATGTGTTCCTCTGTATTGATAAGGTTCTTTAGCTCTTCTATAATTTCTCGGCGCTTAACAAGGTTTTCCTTATGAGTTTTTTCCATTTCCTTGTAGTACTGATTGCGCTTTTCACGATAGTTATTGAAAGCTGTATAGAACTCCTTATAGATAGGAATTTCATAAGAAAAGTTATGAGGTTCACCTCCATCGGCAATAAACTCTTCTCTTTTCTCTTCTACCAGCGCATCGTACTTTTTATCAAATTCATAGCGGATAGCATCCACTTGTTTTTTAATAGCTTGAGTTTTCTCGGTAAGGAGCAGTTCTTTCAACTCTTTAGTCAATTCACTAAGAGACATTGCTTCATAATTTACAAATGAAGCTTCTTCTAAACGATTGTCCTCTATGGCTAATGTGTTTTTTTCCTCTGACATATCTAAGATTTAAATACAACTATTGTTTAAAAACGCTACTAAATTACAACAATATTTTGAAATACCTACTTTTTTTTGGAAATATTTTTACTTTTAATCTCTACAATAAACATAAGTAGCTTATTATCAGTATTTATTAAGGGAGATTTCTTTAAGATTCTCTATAAAAAAATCTACTTCTTCTATTGTATTAAATGCTGAAAATGAGAAGCGCAACGAAGGATATTGTAGTGCTTCTTTTGGCATAAAAGCCGATAATACGTGTGAAACTTGTACGCTACCACTTTGACAAGCACTTCCTTTTGAGCAGGCAATACCTTTTAGATCTAACTGAAAAAGCAAAGTGTTATCTTGCTGTTGTAATGTAGGAAAGCCTACATTCACTATAGCATAACTACTTTCCTCTAAACTCTCTGATGTCCCGTTGAATACTATCTCAGGAAAATGATGTTTGAGTTGATGTATAAAATATTGTTTCAAGTTTTTGAGTTTTTCAGTATTCTCTTCTAAATTCTTATAACACAAGCTAAAAGCTACTTCCATACCTGCTATATTATGTACAGCTTCTGTACCTGCGCGCAAACCTTTTTCTTGTTCTCCTCCAATAATACTGCCGTGTAAAGCTATACCTTTTCTGATAAAAGCAAAACCCACTCCTTTAGGTCCGTGAAACTTATGAGCTGAAGCTGTGATAAAATCTATAGGAATCTCTTGTAAGTTAATAGGATAATGTCCTACAGATTGTACTGTGTCGGAATGAAAATACGCTCCTTTTTCTTTGCAAAGTGTACCTACTTCTTTCAAAGGTAAAATGTTTCCTATCTCATTATTTAGATGCATCAAACTTACTAATACCTTTTTTTCAGTATATTGATCAAGTAAGTTCTTTAAATGTTGAAGATCTATATCTCCTCTTTCCGTAAGATTCACATAAACTATTTGTATAGGATATTCCTTAGCTAATACTTCCAATGTATGTAGTACAGCGTGATGTTCTATAAGTGAAGAAATAACTACTTGTACGCCTAAATCACGTACGCAACTGTGGAGAATAAAATTATCAGCTTCAGTACCCCCTGAAGTAAAAATAATTTCAGAGGGTAAAGCATTTAGTTCTTTTGCTATTTGCTTGCGACTGTATTCAATAAGTGATTTTGCAGCACGCCCCAAGGCGTGAGTAGATGATGGATTACCATAAGTATTATTCAATACTTCTGTTATTTTTTCTACAACCTCAGGATAAAGGGAAGTAGTAGCCGCATTATCAAAATAGACTTTCATAGTTTTTGAAGGAGAAATTGTTATGCTTTGTTGGAAGTAGTATTATTCCTGTTGTTATTATTATTTTTGCGATAATTTTTATTGCGGTTGTTGTTATTTTTATTTCCTAATCCTTTTTTCTGTTTAGAAAGGAAAAGTCCTACTATAAAAGCTAATATAGCGACTGTAAAAGCACACCAGCAAGCTTCATTACACATAAAAGAAGCGTTAAATAATGGAGCTATTAACAAGCCCGCAAATACGTATTTAGAAACATCTAACAAAAAATCTGAAATTCTTTTTTTCATTCTTTATTTTTAAAATTTTCGGCAAAGATACAACTTTTTATCAAAATGGAAATAATAGTGGTAAAACAAATACCATTACAATCCCCATAATAATTTGTAACGGTAAGCCTACTTTTACATAATCGGAAAATGTATAACGTCCTGCTGACATTACTAAAGCATTGGGTGGAGTAGAAAATGGTGAAGCAAAACACATACTCGCTCCTACAGCTACTGCAAACATAAATGCTTGAGGTTGTAAACCTAATGATAAAGCTGTTTTCATAGCAATAGGTGCTAAAAGAACTGCTGTGGCTGTATTACTAATAAACATCGTCATTAATGAAGTGGTGAAATATACCCCTGCTAATAGTATATATGGACTTTTATCGCCTAAACTTCCTACTAATGCATTAGACACTAAAGCAGATACTCCTGTTTTTTCTAAGGCTAATGCCATTGGCAACATACCTGCTATAAGCACAATACTCTCCCAGTTAATTGTTTTGTAAGCTGCTTCTATATTGCGTAAAGCTCCTGAAATAACCATTAAAAGAGAGGCTATAAGCACAGCTGTTACAGGAGCTATAGGAATAAAATCGAACATCATCGCTACTACCATTGCTACCATTATCAAGGCTGCTATAGGAGCTTTATGAGTGAGGGTTACTTTCGATGCCTCGGCAAGAGGTTGACCTAATACTACTAACTGACTTCTTTCGGCATCTAACTTGGCTATATGATCCCAAGTCCCTTGTACTAATAATATATCACCTGCGTGCATCTTTTCATCTTTCAAGTTCTGTAAAATATAGGTATCCTTACGTTGAATACCTAAGATATTAAGCCCATAGTGCTCACGCAGTTTGCTATCACTAATACGAGTATTTACTAATTTAGAAGCAGGCATTATCAACACTTCAGCTATCCCTATATCGTGAAAGTGTAATTCATTAGGTAAGCGTTGTTCAGGATGGTGTGTATCAAGGAAGTTCAAATGATTTTCGGTATTCATTTGTTCAATTGACTCAAAATCACCTCGTAAATAAAGAATATCTCCTTCATAAATTACAGTATCAGCATTTACAACCTCCTGATTACCTGTTTTAAAGAAAGGGTTATTAGAAGTAGGCTTACGCCTAATTTCTAGTACTGAAATATGATAACGTTGTGAAAGGTTTATTTCTTTAAGTGTCTTTCCTTTGAATAAAGTGTTTTCGCTTACCAATACGCGATATAAGTTCTTAGATAATTGATATTCACCTACTAAGTCACTCAGTGATTTTCCTCTCTTGCCTTTGTCACTTCCTCCTTCTCCTTTCTTAGTTAAAAAGATTTTAGTAATAGGTATCAATATTAACATCCCTACTAATAAACATATCAATCCTACAGGGGTGAATGAGAAAAAAGTGAGTTTGTCATAGCCATTTTTCACTAACTCTCCATCGATTACTAAGTTAGGAGGTGTACCGATAAGCGTCATCATACCGCCCATACTACTTGCAAAAGCCATAGGCATCAGCAACCTACTACTATTGATATTACCACTCATTGCCATACTCACAATAATAGGCATCATCAAGGCTACTGTGCCTGTATTGCTTACAAAAGCTCCAATAAAAGCTGTAACAAGCATCACCAGAACAAGGAGCTTCACCTCACTATCACCAGCTAAACGCAAGATTTTACTACTCATCATCTTTGCTAATCCCGTTTGAAAGATAGCACCTCCTACTACAAAAAGTCCTATCATCATCACCACTACCTTATCCGAAAAACCTGACAAGGCTTGTTCGGGTGTGAGGATACCAAAAAGTACTAAAAGCACTAAGGCGCACATAGCTACCAAATCGGAACGGACTTTACCGCTCATAAAAAACAAGGCTGATATAAAGAGAATGATGAGTGTTGTGTACATAACAAATTAAATGATTAATTCGACAAATCTACACTATAATTACTTGGCTCAAAAGTTACTGAAACGTGTTCTTGTAAGGAAGTCGATAATGAAATACCTTTAAAATCAGCTTTTATAGGATAATCTTTATGATTGCGATTCACTAACACTGCTGTTGTGAGTCGTTTTAAAGGTACTTCTAAGAAGTGTTTCACTCCATAGATAAGTGTACGTCCTGAATTGAGCACATCGTCTACCACTATCACTGCTTTATCAGTATATTGTTCAGCAGGAATAGAAATCGTAGTACCTATCAATGGATTTTTTTTATCCATTATAATTTGGCATAAAACTACTTTTAAAGGTGAAATACCTGCCAATGCTACTGCGAGTTTCTCTGCAAATACATATCCATTGCCATTGATACCTGCTAACACGATTTCCTCTTCATTAAGATGTGTTTCATAAATTTGATAAGCAATGCGCCTTATCTTGTGTTCAATATCGGCGTGATTTAATATTTGTGTCATATACATATAATTTATTAAACGCGACAAAGTTACAAACTATTTCCATAAAAAGCAAGATTTTTTATCTGAACTTCTATCATTTATCTTTTATTTTGTACATTTGCCTCACCAATTATTATCATTATGTTTATAACAGAACGCCTTTTAGCTTTAGCTGATATTCCTTACCGTGATTTTACTGCTAAACTTATCCCTACCATTGATAAAGAACGTATCATTGGAGTACGAACCCCAGCAATGCGCTCTTTAGCTAAAGAATTACTAAAACAACAACCTAAGGAGGCTATGGCTTTCTTGGAAAAATTACCTCATTATTACTACGAAGAAAATAATCTGCACGCCTTTATCATAGCTCAATTGAAAGATTTTGAAAAGGTAATGCAATACACCACACAATTTTTACCATATATCAACAATTGGGCTACTTGCGATACTTTTGCCCTTAAAATTTTCTTGAAATACCCTGAAGAGGTGTTGAGTTATGTTCAACAATGGATCAAAAGTAACGAAACTTATACGGTGCGTTATGCTATTGGAGTATTACTCTCTAATTACTTAGATGAACATTTTAAAACAACTCATTTAGATTGGGTAGCTGCCATACGTTCAGAAGAATATTACATCAATATGATGATAGCGTGGTATTTCGCTACAGCTTTAGCTAAACAATACAAGGCTACAATCCCTTATATAGAAGCTAAAACACTTACGCCTTTTGTACAAAACAAAACCATACAAAAGGCGAGAGAGAGTTTGCGTATTTCAGCTGAAACAAAAGAATATTTACTTCAATTTAAATTGCCAAATTAAAATTATTCAAACATACTAAACACACAACCTCCATATTTTTTAGAGGTTACAAAGTGAGGTAAATTTGAAAGGTCAGTACGAGAAGAATGTTCAATAATGAGAGTGCCATTTTCATTGAGAAAATCTCTTTCAAAAACGAGCTCGGCAATCTCAGTAAATTTTTCTATAGGAAGTTCATAAGGAGGGTCAGCAAAGATTACATCAAAACGCTGTATAGTACGTTTGAGGTATTCATACACATCAGCTTTGAGCACCGTGATAGGATAGTCAAGCTCACGTGCTGTTTTGTTAATGAACTGTACACAACCACTATGACTATCCACTGCAATAAGTGAAGGACACCCCCTGCTAGCAAATTCATAACAGATATTTCCTGTACCCGCAAAAAGGTCAAGTACCGAAAGTTCATCAAAATAGTAATAGTTGTTAAGAATATTGAACAAAGCCTCCTTGGCAAAGTCGGTCGTAGGTCGAACAGGGAGTTTGGCTGGAGCTATCAGTTGTTTACCTTTATTTTTTCCTGAAATGATGCGCATTTTTTATTAATTATATCAGGCGACAAAAGTACTAAAAAATACGAATACATACAAATTGCTTGTGCATTCAATAAAAAGTTGTACTTTTACGCCCTCAAAACTATCACTATATGATTGCTTTAAATTTTATATGGAATTCTAATGAGATTCTCGCTACTATAAACTTACCTATTGTAGGCTCATTTTCTCTTCGTTATTACAGCTTAATGTTTATCGTCGCTTTTAGCTTGGGGTGGTATCTGACTAAAAAAATATACCTCAACGAAGGTAAAACTATACAACAGCTTGATACTTTATTTGTCTATACAGCAGTTGCTACCTTAGTAGGTGCACGCTTAGGTGATTGCTTATTTTACAATTGGGATTATTTCAAAGACCACTTGCTCGAAATCTTTTTACCTATTAAAGAGAAACCCGGTGGCGGTTGGGAGCCTACAGGCTTTTCAGGCTTAGCGAGCCACGGAGCTGCCGTAGGGATTATTATTGCAATGATACTATATGTGCGTAAATATAAGGATATTAGCCTATCGTGGATATTAGACCGTGTAGTAATTCCTATTACTATTGGAGGAATGTTTGTGCGCTTTGGGAACTTTTTCAATTCTGAAATCAATGGTAAAGAAGTAAGTGACACTTTTCCTTTAGGGGTGAAATTTGTACAAGGAGGAGCTATCTCACCACGCCAAGCAATGGAAATTACTCAACAGTCTGACCCACAATCGGCTTACCAACTCATTGCTCACGACCCACATTTCTCCGAAATATTAGCCTCTATTCCTTACCAACACCCTGCACAACTATATGAAGCCTTTGGTTATTTCTGTCTGTTTTGGGTATTGTGGTACGTGTATTGGAAAACTGACAAAAAGAATAAACCTTACTTTATTTTCGGTCTTTTCTTAATAGCTTTGTGGAGTATTCGTTTTGCGGTAGAATTTGTAAAAGAAAGTCAAGGAGGGTTTGAAAATTCTTTAGGTTTACTTTCTACAGGTCAATGGCTGAGCATTCCATTTATCATAGCAGGCTTCTATTTACTATTTAGAAAAACACAAAAAGTATAATTATATTCAAAAACAAAAATGCAATTTTTTAGAAAACACTTTGTAACAGTAGCTTTGGCATTAGTTGCCTTAGCTGCAATCGCTCTCATTTTGCCCCGTTTTTTTGGCAATAATAAAACTGAACAAATCGTAGAGATTACCCCTGATGACATTCAGTTTACTAAAGACGGAGAACTTTCTATTTTCAAAAACGATTCTCTTATCCAAACCATTGATGTAGAGTTTGCAAAAAATGAAATGGAACGTTCCTTAGGATTGATGTATCGTTCTTCAATGGATGAACATCAAGGAATGTGGTTTATATTCTCTGAAGAAGCACCACGCTCTTTTTATATGAGAAACACTGAAATTTCTTTGGATATTATTTATTTAGACAAAGATAAGAAGATAGTAAGTATTGCTAAAAACGCCCGTCCATACGATGAAACTTCTTTACCTTCAGAAAAACCTGCGATGTATGTACTCGAAATTAATGGAGGTTTAGCTGATAAATGGGGAATTGATAAAGGTGATAGGGTAGAAGTAAAATAAACCTTTACGATGGAAGAAAAAGTAATATTAGTAGACGAACAAGATAACCCTATAGGCTTGATGGAGAAGCTTGAAGCACATCAAAAAGCGCTATTGCATAGGGCTTTCTCTGTATTTATACTTAACGATAAAGGGGAGATTATGTTGCAACAAAGAGCTGCTAATAAGTACCATTCACCTAATTTGTGGACAAACACTTGTTGCAGTCATCCACGTGAAGGAGAGACTACTATTGAAGCTGGTAAACGCCGATTACAAGAGGAAATGGGATTTGTTACAGAGCTTAGTGAAGTGTTAAGTTTTATTTACAAAGCTCCTTTTGACAATGGGCTTACTGAACACGAACTCGACCATATTCTTATAGGTTATTACAACGATTCACCTATTATTAACCCTGATGAAGTATCCAATTGGCGTTGGACATCTCCTAAAAACATCAAAGCTGATATTACAAAATTTCCTCATCAATATACTGAATGGTTTAAAATTATTTTTGATAAATTCTACGATCAGATTAGTCAATAAAAAAGGGATGAATTAATCATCCCTTTTTTAATAACTCTATTGCGTGGTTTCGTGCTGAAACTCCACTATTTTTACCTTCTAACATTTCTGATAGTTCAGTAATACGTTCTTCTTCAGTGAGTAATTTCAAATGTGTAGTAGTCTTGCCATTCACATCTTCTTTAAATACCTTAAAGTGATAATTTCCTTTAGCAGCTATTTGCGGTAAGTGAGTAATTGCAAATACTTGTCGGTTTTTACTCATCGCTTTCATTATATCACCCATTTTCTGAGAAATTTCTCCAGACACTCCTGTATCTATTTCGTCAAACATTATAGTAGGCAATGCAGTATGCTCTGCCATAATAGCTTTTACTGCTAACATTATACGTGAAAGTTCCCCTCCTGAAGCTACTTTTTTCAAAGTACCAAAGTCTCCACCTTTATTAGCTGAAAATAGGAATGATAGCTCATCATTACCATTAGTAAAGAAACTATCAGTAGCTTTGAGTTCTATGGCAAATTTACCATTTGGCATACCGAGTTCGTGCATAAAGTACGTGAGTTTCTCATCTAAAGCAGGAATTACCTTTTCACGTGCATTGTGAATCTCGGTGGCTTTCTCAAGGGTGGCAAGCTTTTGAGCTTCTACTACTTTTTGCTGTTGATTGAGATCTATATCCACACTTTCAGTTTTAGACACAGCTTGTTCTAATTCCTTCTGAATTTTAATAAGTTCAGCAACTGTAGTTGCTTTGTGTTTCTTTTGGAGTGCATATATTTTGTTGAGTTGAGCCGATATTTCCTCCAAACTCTCAGGATCAGTTTCTATATTTTCGTCTATATAGGCTATTTCACTGTTCAAATCTTCGAGTTCTAAAAATGCTGATTCTATACGTTCATAGAGTTCTCTGTATTGCTGTTTGTATTCTGCAAGATTAGAAAATGCGCGCTTGAGTTCACGTAATTTATTGAGTATCCCTACCTCTTCATCATTAAGCAACTGTATACTTTCTGCTACACTTTCTTTTATATCTTCTATATTTGAAGCTTCTTGATAATTCTCTTCTAATTCCTCCAAAATGCCTTCTTCTAATGTAACTGATTTAAATTCTTTTAATTGGTGTAGATTATAATCATATTCCTTAGTCGCATTTTTTTGAAATTCGATAAGTTCTTGTAATTTTTTCTGTTCCTTTTTTAATAATTGATGAAGCTGTGAATATGCTGTAAGAAGTGCTTGATCATCAGCCATAGTATCAATAATTTCAAACTGAAAAGAAATATCGCTCAAGGCCAAAGTTTGATGCTGAGAGTGAATATCTACCAAAAGTTCTCCTAAACGAGAAAGTACTTCTAAAGTAGCAGGAACATCGTTTACAAAAGCCCTTGATTTACCTGAAGGGAGTATCTCTCGACGAATAATTGTTTGTAAATCATAGTCAAGATCTAATTCGTTAAATAACGATTGAAAGCTGTATTTTTGTAGTGAAAATTCTGCTTCTATTACACATTTTTCATCTTTATTACGAAGGGAAGCCATATCGGCACGTTTCCCTAAAATAAGAGAGAGAGCATCAAGCATAATTGATTTACCTGAACCTGTTTCACCTGTGATAATAATAAAACCTTCAGGAAAATCTACTTTCAAGTCATCTATAAGAGCATAGTTTTTTATAGAAAGAGATGTGAGCATAGTCGTTATTTAATTTCTCCCCATTTGGCACCTTGGGTAGGGGCTAATTTTTGTAAGGTTTCTTTTAGTTTTTTAGTATCTACCATTACTCCACCCGCAAAAATAGCTGTAATTTCGTCAGTTTTTGCATTAAAAAAGAGTGTCATTGCATAGGAATTAAGGCGAAGACTTGGTATTTTATCTAGTAATAAGATAGCAGTTTGAATTGTTTCTTTAGCTTGTTTTTCATTAGAACTCATTTGGTCTAAGCCTAAACGGTGGTATTGGTATAGAGTTTTGTGGTAATCGTCATAATTCTCAGAAATAAGTTCATTTATAAGTGAAAACCGATTATTTCTGCCATTATCTGTCCATCCTTCATAGCCACTATTTTGTCCTAAATTAGCAATCTGTTTGGCTTTGATAAAATAAGGATACCCTCCTTTTTCTGAAAAAGTATCAGCATCAAATCCTAATAACAAATAAGCATAGTAAGCAACTACTGAAGTAAGATTAGACTCAAAAGTACTTTCATTAAATGAAAGTGGTGCAAATTCTTGATATTCAAAAGATACTTCTTTATCTTGCAAGTTAAAAATAGGTGATTGATAAGCACTATTATACACAGGTCGCGACGATTGTACCAAAAGAGTAGCCTCATAACGTGTATTTTCAAACTTAGTAATCACCAATGTAAAACTACAACGCAATCGCTCGTTTTCACGCACCTTTATATCTGTCCATCGCGTTTGATTGATAAACTCTTGCAATGACTTTTCTAAAGTTTTGAATACTGAACGATTGCTCAAATTCACCTGCTGTGTATTTACTGTTACTATAGCATTGAGCTCTTGTGAATGAGTAAAAACACAACTGAATAATACAAAAAAGAATAGTATTTTTTTCATCAAATTGTTTTTAATAAGGAATTTCTTCTGTGATTTCAAGTCCGTAGCCTGACATACCTACATAATTTGACGCATTTTTAGAATTGCTAAGCAATCGCAATTTACGAATACCTAAATCATTGAGTATTTGAGCTCCCATACCTATATCTTTAGTGTCTTTATCTATTTGAGGTAGAGGATTTCCTTTTTGGTTTTCCTTCATTTGAGTAATATGTTGTAATAGGTTCTGAGAATACCTTTCTTTATTGATTACAATTACAGCACCTTTGCCTTCCTCGTTTATTTTCTTAAAGATGCGTTCTAATGGATTATCTTTATCACCTGCTAACACTTCTAAAATGTCATTACTAATAAACGAAGCATGTACACGAGTGAGAACAGCTTCATCATTTTTCCAAGTGCCTTTTGTAAAAGCCAAATGGATTTGTTTGTTAGTAGTTTGCTCATAAGCACGCAAGCGAAATTCTCCATAAGGAGTTTGCAATAAGAAGTCTTCTTTTTTTACCACTAAAGTATCTTTGCGCATACGATAGGCAATGAGGTCTTCTATAGATATGATTTTAAGATCAAACTTTTTAGCTACTTCTACCAATTGAGGTAAGCGAGCCATCGTACCATCTTCATTAAGTATTTCTACTAAAATACCTGCAGGATAAAGCCCTGCTATACGTGTGAGGTCTATAGCAGCTTCAGTATGTCCTGAACGGCGTAACACACCTCCTTGTTTAGCACGGAGTGGAAATATATGTCCTGGGCGTCCTAAATCAAATGGTTTAGTTTCAGGATTTACCAATGCTTGGATAGTTTTAGCCCTATCGAAAGCTGAAATACCTGTAGTACAACCATTTCCTTTCAAATCCACTGATACAGTGAATTGAGTTTCGTGTAGTACGGTATTGTTCTGCACCATCATTGGTAGGTCTAACTCTGCACATCGTTTTTCAGTAAGTGGCGCACATACTAATCCGCGACCGTGAGTAATCATAAAGTTAATCATTTCTGGAGTTACTTTCTCAGCTGCTGCTATGAAGTCTCCTTCATTTTCACGGTTTTCATCATCTACTACAATGATTACTTTTCCTTTTTTTATATCCTCTACAGCTTCTTCTATGCTGTTTAGTTTAAAATTATTCATTTTTTATATAATATATAACTTAACTTTAAAAGTTGATAGTGATATGTTTGATTTTTGCGCTCTCTTCTATATCATCTTTAGAGATATTATCAGTAAGACCGAAAGCAGTTTTGATTGCAGTTTTATCGAATGTAAAATAGAAATTTTGACCTTTAGGAGTAACGAGCACACTACTAATAGAGGGTTGTATTTCTAAATCAGGGTATTTATCTTTCACATCTTTGAAAGTACTCTCTAATGATATACCTTTTTCAGTAGTGTACAAAGGAGAGAGTACTAGTACGCTCTCTATCACTTCTACGCCTTTTTCATTGGTAGTAGGTGTGATTTCAAGAAGTTCTTTACCATCCTTGCTAAGGATTGTAATGCGCTCAGAACTTGCATAACGCAACTCTCCTTCCACATTAGAATTTACAATTGAATCCTTAGCAAAAATAGAATCTAATTTTTGTATAGGTGTATTTTTTTGAAGTACCCCTATACTGTTATTAGTAATGAGAAAATTATTTTTGCTGTTGTTACAAGCAGTAAGCCCGATCAAGGCTATAGCGGTGATGATAAGCTTTTTCATTATTTCTTGATAATTTTGTTCAATATTCCTAATACACCTCGTATAAAGGTAGCACTGGTTACCATTTTTACTAATGGGTTTTGTCCTGAGCGTTTTGCTGGAGTTTTAGAATTGTTGTTAGATGATGTTTTTTCTACTTTTTCTGTCCTATCTGCCTCTTCTTTAGCTACTTTTTGCTTTTGTTCTTCCTCGTGAACTTCTTCAATTTTTTTATTGAGTAACTCATAAGCACTTTCACGATCGATAACTTCGTTGTACTTACGTACCAATTCAGAGTTATTTACAAGTTTTTCTATTTCGGTGTCGGTAAGTATCTCCATTCTACTCATAGGAGCGCGCATCATCGTCGCTACCAAAGGTGTAGGGATTCCTTTTTCATTTAACGCAGTCACTAAAGCTTCTCCTGTACCAAGTGTCGTAAGGGTTTCTGTAGTGTCGTAAAATTCTGATGAAGGATAATTTTCAGCGATTAGCTTAATAGCTTTACGATCTTTAGCTGTAAATGCACGAAGTGAGTGCTGTACTTTCATCCCTAATTGTGAGAGCACTGCATCAGGTATATCTGTTGGATTTTGAGTACAAAATATCAATCCTACACCCTTAGAACGTATGAGTTTTACAATATTTTCTAATTGGTTGAGAAGGGTTTTTGAGGCTTCATTGAAAATAAGATGTGCCTCATCTATAAAGATAACCAATTTTGGTTTCTCCATATCACCTACTTCTGGGAAAGTAGTGTATATCTCAGCTAACAGACTCAACATAAAGGTAGAAAACATCTTAGGACGATCTTGTATATCAGTAAGTCTAATGATATTCACATAGCCTTCACCTTGGTTGTTTGTACGCAATAAGTCTTGAGGGTCAAAACTGCGCTCTCCAAAGAAAAGATCAGCACCTTGATGTTCTAACTCTACTAATTTACGCAAGATTGCACTGGTAGAGGTTTTAGAGATAGAACCATATTCTTTTTCAAAACTTGTTTTGCCCTCTTCAGTAGCATATTGAAGAATTTTTTTGAGATCTTTGAGGTCTAAAAGAGGTAATGCGTGGTCATCACAGTATTTGAATACAACTGCGAGAACGCCCTCTTGTATATCGCTTAGGTCTAAGATACGTGAGAGCAATACAGCACCAAATTCTGAAATAGTAGCGCGCATACGCACTCCTTTCTGAGCTGAAATAGTAAGTAATTCGGTAGGAAAAGCTTGTGGTTGAAAATCTAATCCTATTTTTCCTAATCGTTCTAAAATAAAAGGTTTTACTTCACCCGATACTGCAATCCCACTGAGGTCACCTTTCAAGTCCATTAAAAGTACAGGAACACCTTTTTTAGAAAGGTTTTCAGCAATTACTTGTAGTGTTTTAGTTTTCCCTGTACCTGTAGCTCCTGCAATAAGCCCGTGGCGGTTTAAAGTTTTTAAAGGTAGTTTTACTAAAGCATTTTCAATAGGTTGCCCTTCGTATACTGCACCACCTAAGATGATGGCATCACCTTTAAAGGTATAGCCGTTAGTAATAGTTTCTCTAAAAGATTCTATATTAGTCATTTCATTTAATTATCTAAAGCGTTTCAAGCGACAAAGATACATACTTTTATCGAAATATACAAATTTTCCTTATTTTATTCTTGATACCGTAATGCCGTCACGAATAGGCAATAACACTGTCTCCATCCGTGGATCATCTTTTAACTTCTGATTATATATCATTAGTGCTTGAGTATGCTTATCGTTGTGTTTTACTTCTTCTACTACCTTACCACTCCACAACACATTGTCCGAAAGAATGATGCCACCTCGGTTCATTTTTTCGATAACCAAATCAAAATAAAGACTGTAGTTTTGTTTATCAGCATCAATAAAAACAAGGTCAAAAGTAGTGTTGAGAGTAGGAATAATATCGGCAGCTTTACCGAGATGTTGTACTATTTGACTTCCATAGCCACTACGGTCAAAAAATTCACGTTGCAAGTCGATGAGTTCTTCTTTGATATCAATAGTATGTAGTACTCCATTCGTTGATAATCCTTCTGCCAAGCAAAGGGTAGCATAGCCCGTATAAGTACCTATTTCCAAAATAACTTTAGGCTGTACTAACTTAGATAATAAACTGAGAAAACGCCCTTGTAAATGCCCACTAATCATTCGTGGTTGGAGTACACTAAGGTGTGTACGCTTACTGAGTTCTTGCAACAAAAGAGGCTCATTATCAGTATGTTCGTTGGCATAATTTTCTAAATCTTCTGATAAAAAGTGCATTAGCAAAATATTTTTTAGGGCAAAGATAGTAATAATATTAGAAAATATTGTAATTTTGGGCGCAAATTCACGACTATATGAAAGCACTCGTTATCATTGATGTACAAAATGACTTTATGCCTACAGGATCTTTACCTGTGAAAGAAGGAGATCAAATTATACCTTTTATCAATGCAGAAATGCAGAAAGGTTATGACCTTGTAGTTGCTACTCAGGATTGGCACCCTGCTACCCATAAAAGTTTTGCAAGTCAGCATAAGGGTAAAAAGCCTTTTGATGTAGTTCAGTTAAATGGTATAGAGCAAATACTGTGGCCAGACCACTGTGTGCAAGGGACTTTTGGTGCTCAACTACATAAAGACCTCGACATAAGACCTATATCAGCCATTTTTAGAAAAGGAATGAACCCCGAAATAGATAGTTACAGTGCTTTTTTTGATAATAACAAACTTAATAATACGGGCTTGCACGGCTTTTTGCAGGACAAAAGTATTACAGAACTCGTATTTTGTGGTTTAGCAGGTGATTTTTGTGTAGCTTATAGTGCCAATGATGCCAAAGCCTTGGGCTACAAAGTAAATTTGTTTGACAAAGGAATAAGATCTATTAATTAAGAAATGGCTCAAATAATTTCATATCAGAGAGAAGGTGCAATTGTATATGTACAAAAAGGTGCTGAATGTGATCCTTCTTTACTGGATAAACCAAGAATATGGATAGACTTTAATACCCCTTGGGAGGATTTATATTTCCTATCACAAGCTGATATAAAAACAGATTCTAATGGCAATGAAATAAGCTTGAAAGAAGGAATGCAAGTTTCTGTTTTTGATTTTGACTCTGATGAAAATAATAATCCAGATAATCTATTAGCTGATGGTATTGTAGTTTTGAATGAAACAGGAACATATACCAATACGAAATGGCTTATAAAAGTACTTCCTAATGAAAAATATGGGAAATACTATTGGGTATCAGATACTAAAAAGTAAAAAATGAATTGTATAAAATGAAATATATCACCTACATACTATCAGCCTTACTCCTTGCAAGTTGCGAAACTCATTTTTTTTCGTCTCCTGAGAAATATGAAACTCCCTTTGAAAATAAAGATGGTTTAAAAAGCTCTTCGTATGAGGAAGTGATTGATTATTACAAACAACTTTCGCAAGACTTTGCTTCTATATCTTTCAAAACAATGGGACAAACTGATAATGGTGTACCCTTGCATTTGGTGATATACAGCCCTGATGCTGAATTTAACTTCAATAAATACCGCAAAGAACGAACTATTATCTTCATCAACAATGCAATTCACGGCGATGAACCTGACGGAGTGGACGCTACGATGTTGCTTTTCCGTAATTTAGCCCAAAATGAAATCAAACTTTCTGGGAATGTGATGGTAGTAACCATTCCTGTCTATAATATAGGAGGAATGCAAGAAAACAGGAAAGAGAGTGCTGCTCACTATAATTTAGACAACGATTTTGTAAAAGCTGATGTAGAAAATACTTTATCTTTCGCTAAAATCTTTCAAGAAATACAACCCGATATTTTTATAGACAACCAAGTAAGCCGAAAAGAAGAGTATCAATACACTCTTAGCTACTCATTTTCTAACAAACAAAAGTTAGGAGCTTTCTTAGGAGGGTATATTGAAAATGTATTGACACCACGCCTTGCTGATACCCTCCTGAATAGAAGTGATATTTTCAAAAAAGATACACTTCACAAACCTTTTCGACGTTTAATTGTTGATGATACTATCGGCAGAGCAAACAATGCTATTGGCTATGCTTCACTTTGGAATTGTATAGGTATTCGCTTAAATACTCATATATTTCAATCGTATAAACAACGGGTAGAAGCTAACTATGAAACTATGAAAACTATTATAGAAGTTGCCGATGCTGATAATCAGTATATTAAACAACTAAAAATAAAACAAGCTCAGACATATGCTAAAGAAGTATCATCTGAATACTACATAATTCCCAAAGCGTGGCAACAAGTAATTGCACGACTCAACGCTCACAATATAGAAATGAAAGAGCTCACAAAAGATACTTTGATGAATGTAAATTATTATCAAATAGAAGACTTTAAGACTATAACACATCCATTTGAAGGGCATTATTTACATTATGACACCCAAGTAAGTAATCATAAAGAAAAAATGCAGCTTTACAAAGGTGATTATGTGGTACCTACTTCACAGTTTGCCAAACGATATTTGTTAGAAACCTTGGAACCTACTGCTGCTGATTCTTTCTTCAACTGGAACTTTTTTGATAGTATTTTTGGAGAAGGAGTACAAGAAGAAAATAAAATTATTTATCCAATTTACCGAAAAGAGTAATAGTATTATGAAGAACATAACTAATTATTTTATCTTCTTATGTTGTATCTTACTGATTTCTTCTTGCAAACAAAAATCTAAAGAAGAAACCTCAGAAAAGGAACTGTCTACCTCTATTTCTGATACCATTTCTCAAAAAGAACAACTTTCTTGTGAAGAATGGCTTACAAAAGTGATGCGCTCTTCAAATTTTATTCCTTTAGCTGAAGTATCTATTGCCGATTGTTATCTCTATATAGATGAAGCAGAGTTAGATAACATTACTATGTGCGTATACCTTCCTACTGATGGAGATAGCAAGACAATGCCTATAGGTTGGTTGCAATTGAATGTTACTGAGAAGAAACTTTATGATATTTTTTCAGATCCCGATAACCCTAAAGAGCTAAAGTTTAACACTTCTTTGTTAGACCAATACGATTTTGAAACATTTTGTGGAGTATCATCTCAAATAGAAAAGAAAGTTAATGAAAAACGCAAAAATTGTAAAGATATAGCTAACCATCATAATTTCACTTTTACTACTATATGTGAATACCCTAATGTTACAAACTTTACTGCCTTATATGATTCTCTTAGAGCAGTTGAAAAAGATCAGAATTTATTAAAGAAATTACCAAAAAAAGATACATTATTCACTAAAAATAAATCTATAGAAATTAAATATCGATTGTATAAAGATAGTATAACAGTGAATATGCTCTGGATTGAATCAGCAGGAAGTATTGATTACAAGATTTATAAAGAAGGAAATAAAGGAGTTACTCTAACAATTAATGCTCCAGATTAATAAAATACGACCTTTAAAATATCTGACTTATATGAAACAATTATTATTTATTTTATGTATTTTACCAGCTTTTACTGTAGCACAAAACTTAAGCGTAATGACTTACAATATTCGCTATGACAACAACTACGATGGTATAAACTCTTGGACAGAAGGCAATAGAAAAGAAAAGGTATTTACCATTATCAACGATGCAAATCCTGATATCTTTGGGGTACAAGAAGCCTTAGCTCATCAGCTTAAATTCTTGGAAGAGCGTTTTCCTACCTATCAACGTGAAGGTGTGGGACGTGATGATGGTAAAGAAGCTGGTGAACACTCAGCTATCTTCTTCAAAAAAAATCGTTTTGTCTTACTTGATAAAGGTAACTTTTGGCTCTCTCAAACACCTGATGTTCCCTCCTTAGGTTGGGATGCTACTTGCTGTAATCGCATCTGTTCTTGGGTGAAACTCAAAGACAAAAAAACGACCTTTTGGGTATTCAATCTTCATTTTGACCACGAAGGTAAAGTAGCTCAAATACAAAGTGCTGACTTAGTTTTACGAAAAATCAAAGAAATTGCCAAAAATGGGAAAGTTATTTTAATGGGTGACTTCAATCTCCCTACTGAACATCCTGCTGTACAAAAGATAGCAACACAGCTGTATGATACTCAGTTATCTCCCACTAACAAAACACCTAATATGGGTACTTTTAATGCCTTTAAAACCGATGAGCCACTGAAAGGACATATAGATTTCATTTTTACAGAAAAATCTATTAAAATCAAACAATACAAAATTATAGAAACCCGCATCGATAGTCTCTATCCCTCTGACCACTTACCTGTATGGGTACAATTACAACTAAAATAAAATAACAAAACGATATGAAACAGTATTTATCCGACCGTATCAACGCTATGGAAGTTTCGGCTACCTTAGGAATGGCAGCTAAAACACGAGAACTCAAAGCTGAAGGCAAGGATATCATCGGTCTTAGCTTAGGTGAACCCGATTTTGATATTCCTGATTTTATAAAAGATGCCGCTATTGAGGCTATACAGCAAAATTACAGCAAATACACACCTATTGACGGGTATTTGGAGCTGAGAGAGGCAATTTGTGAAAAGTTCAAAAGAGACAACAATCTCAATTACAAACCTTCACAAATTGTAGTTTCTACGGGAGCTAAACAATGCTTGGCAAATGTAGCTTTGGCGATGCTCAATACTGGTGACGAGGTGATATTTCCTGCACCTTATTGGGTGAGTTATAAGGAAATAGCTAAAATGGCAGGAGGCATTCCAATAGAGGTTCACACAACCATTGAGAATAACTTCAAAATAACTCCTGCTCAGTTAGAAGCTGCTATTACTTCTAAAACAAAAATGGTATGGTTCAATACCCCTTGTAACCCTAGTGGTTCTATCTACAGCAAATCCGAATTAGAAGCCCTTGCTGTAGTACTTAGGAAACATCCTCATATTTTCATTCTTTCTGACGAAATTTATGAATACATCAACTTCACCAATGAGAGAGTAACTAGTGTTGCTGAAATCGATGGCCTTTATGAACGTACTATTACTGTAAATGGAATGTCTAAAGCATTTGCAATGACAGGTTGGCGTATAGGTTATATGGGAGCCCCCGAATGGATTGCTAAAGCTTGTGCTAAAGTACAAGGACAAGTAACGAGTGGTGCTAACGCCATAGCACAACGAGCTTCTATTGTAGCTTTAAAAGCTCCTAAGAGCAAAATACAATATATGGTAGATGAGTTCAAATGTCGAAGAGACTTAGTATTACAACTTTTAAATGAGATTGAAGGCTTTAAACTCAACATTCCTGAAGGAGCTTTTTATGTGTTCCCAGATATATCGTCTTTCTTTGGTAAAACCTTAAGAGGTCGCGTTATAAACAATGCTACTGATTTTTCTTTATATCTATTAGAAGAGGCAATGGTAGCTACTGTTACAGGAGAAGCTTTTGGAGATGCTAATTGCATTCGTTTCTCGTATGCAGCTTCTGAGAAAGATTTGCGAAAAGCTATCCGTCGTATCAAAGAAAGTTTGCAATAATTTTGTTTGGCAATTCAATGAAAAGTATTACTTTTGCGCCGTTTCTTAAAAATAAGAACATTTATTCTTTTAAATTCTTACATCAATGGCTATATCAGAGAGTAGAACTATTAAATACTTAAAATCTTTTTATCTAAGAGATTACCTTACTATATTTGTAGGGTTAGTATCTTACGCTGTGGGTATTACAGGCTTTATAATGCCTAATGGGATAGTAACAGGAGGATTAGCAGGTATTTGCCTTATCCTAAATTACAAATTGGGGTTAGATTTTGCTATTACCTATTGGACAATTAATATCACCCTTTTATTAATAGGTTTTAAGGCAGTGAGCAAACAGTTCACTTACCGAACTTTTATCTCCATATCTATTTTATCAGGATTGATTTGGGCAGGGAAAGAGTATTTGATGCCTTACTTTTTGGAACACCCTCCTTTGAGTGGTGATTTTCTTTCTGTAATTATGGGTGGTTTACTCTGTGGTACAGGTTTAGGTTTAGTATATTCGGCTAATGGAAGTACTGGTGGTACCGATATTATAGGATTTATACTCACTAAATATTGGAATATGAGTATTGCACGTATTCTCTTGGTAGTGGATGTGTGTATTGTATTATCCTCTTTCTTCATTTTAGAACATCAAGACAATTCAATTGAAAAAACTGTTTATGGGCTTATCCTTCTTCCATTGATGTGGCAAATGGTTGAAATTGTTATCAATGGGGCAAGACAATCAGTGCAGTTATTTATATTTTCAAAACACTACGATGAAATTGCAAACCATATCAATAGTGAACTAAAACGTGGTTGTACTATTATTGATGGTATTGGTTGGTACTCTAAATCTTCACAGAAAATAGTGATTGTAATTGCTCGTAGAACAGAAGCTACTTCTATTTTCCGCTTAGTACGTACTATAGACCCTTCAGCGTTTGTAACCAAAACAAATGTCATGGGAGTTTATGGTAATGGCTTTGATAAATTGAAATAATTTTTCCTATTTTCAAGAAAAGTAGTATATTTGCCCACTGAAAAAAACAATAACAGATGATTCAGAGAATACAAACAGTTTATATGCTGATAGTTGCAATAGTAGCAGGTCTTCCTGTTCTTTTTGGGTTGGATTGGATCAGAACAATAGTCTTTGCCCTTTCGGCTGTATTGGCTATCTACAGCATATTTAAATATAAGAAAAGAAGTGTTCAGCAGTGGCTCAACTGGCTGAATATACTTATAAATTTTACTTTACTAGGAATATTTGTATATCGAATGCTAAACTCACCTGGAGAAAGCTTTATTTCTGAGAAAGGTGTTGGGGTTTTCGCACCCGTGCTTTCTATCGTTTTTTTGTTTATGGCCAACAAGGCTATCAGACGGGACGAGAAGCTCGTAAAATCTGCAGACCGATTGCGATAGACCTATAATCTTAGTAGTGTTGTGCGTTAAAAAAATCCTAAGTATATATACTTAGGATTTTTTTATTACCTTTGCACTTTATTCGCTAAATATATAAACAATGAAAAGAACGTATGCTGGAATTCCAGAGGAAAATGCAACACTGGAAAATGCCAAAGTAATGTTAGTAACAGTACCTTATGATGGTACATCTACATGGGGCAAAGGAGCTGACAAAGGTCCTGAATTATTTTTAGATGCCTCAGAAAATATGGAGTTATACGATATTGAAACTGATACTGAGCCTTACCTCAATGGAGTGTATTTAGCAGGTGAAGTAACTGAAAGTAGTTCACCTGAAGCAATGACACAAGCCGTTTATGAAAAGACCCAAGAACTATTGAAACACGAAGATAAGCTCTTTACTCTTTTTGGTGGGGAACACTCAGTGTCTATTGGTTCAATACGGGCTGTAGGTGAGAAATATGAAAAACTCACTGTATTACAACTTGATGCTCATACTGATTTACGTCCTGAGTATCATGGTTCTACCTCTAATCACGCTTGTGCTGTGTTTGAAGCGAACCAAAAGCACAAATTGGTACAAGTAGGTATCCGCTCAATGGATGCAGAAGAAAAACAATATTTGCCTAAAGGTCGTGTGTTCTTTGCTCACGAAATTGCTAAAAATAACAATTGGATAGAGGATGTATTAGACAAAGTATCTGGTAATATATATATCACTATTGACTTAGATGCTTTTGATCCAGCAATAGCACCTTCAACAGGAACTCCTGAGCCAGGTGGTTTACAATGGTATCCTACGCTCAAACTCTTGCGTAAAGTGTTTAAAAAATGTAATGTAGTGGCATTTGATATTGTAGAACTAATGGATAGTCCGCAAGCAAAACCAACTGCTTTCTTAGCTGCAAAACTCTACTACAAAATGTTAGCTTATTATTTTAAATATAACAAGAAAAAAGGTGTCTCATAACGACACCTTTTTTCTATTCATTTATTATAGTGAGTTTTGCAAAACGCAATAGTATATTCTTCAGTCCTCCTGACTCAAAATTAACTTGTGCTTTTTTATCATTGCTTACACCTTCAAGAGCTTTGATGATTCCTTTACCGAAACGTTCGTGATAAACAGTTGTTCCTACTTCTAATTCGTTGTAGATAATTCTGTTAGGTGAAGCATTTTGTATACTATTCACGGGTTTAAGCTTGCGTAATCGCTGTTGTTCATCACCCGTAGGGGCATTTTTAGAGGGGGGGGTACCACTGATAGGCTTTTGTAAACGCAATTTGCTCTTATCTACTTCACCAAAAATATCTCTATCTATCAAAGGTTTATAACGATAGTTAGGATTAGACAAAGTGGGAGTGAGATAATGTAAGTAACGTTCATCTATTTCCTCTATAAACCTACTTGGTTCGGTATCTGATAGATTTCCAAAACGATAGCGCCTTTCAGCATAGGTGAGATAAGCCTGTTTTTCAGCACGTGTAAGCGCCACATAAAACAAGCGACGTTCTTCTTCTAATTCATCACGTGACTGTATACTTTTTGCTAAAGGAAAGAGATCTTCTTCCATTCCCACTATATATACATACGGAAACTCCAAGCCTTTAGCTAAGTGAATTGTCATTAAGGCTACACGATCGTCATCTCCTATCTCTTTATCGCTATCGGTAGCTAAAGATACATCTTCTAAATATTCAGCTAAACTACCTATACTATCCGCTACATCTTCTTGTCCAATCACAAAGTCTTTCATACCATTAAGCATCTCTTCTATGTTTTCCATTTTAGCGATCCCCTCAGGAGTACCATCTTTTTTAAACTCTTGTAATAATCCTGTTTTTTTAGCTACTTGTTCTGCTACTTCAAATACATTCGCTCGCTGATTGAGTGCTTGCAAGTTGAGTATCATCACCACAAAATCTGTGAGTTTTTGCTTGGTTGTACTATTGATATGTAATTCAGGTAACTTATTCACATTGTACATTATCTCAAAGATAGACTTCTTATAGTGATTGGCTGCCAATGTAAGTTTCTCCATTGTAGTTTCTCCAATACCACGAGCTGGAAAATTGATAATGCGTACCAATGCTTCTTCGTCATTAGGGTTGATAATCAAACGCAAATAAGCAAGCATATCTTTAATTTCTTTGCGTTGGTAGAATGAAAGTCCTCCATAAATGCGATAAGGTATATCACGTTTTCTAAGAGCATCTTCTATAGCACGCGATTGTGAATTAGTTCGATAAAGTACGGCAAATTTACCATTAGCTAACTGGTGCTGCATCTTATTTTCAAAGATAGAACTCGCTACAAAACGTCCTTCATCGGCATCAGTAGGACTACGATGTACTTTGATAAGCTCTCCCATCTCATTTTCAGTGAATACTACCTTATCTAACCGTATTTTGTTGTGTTCAATTACACTGTTAGCTGCTTCCACTATATTTTTAGTAGAGCGGTAGTTCTGTTCCAATTTATATTCTTTAGCTTCAGGATAATCACTTTTAAAATTCAATATATTATTGATATTTGCCCCACGGAAAGCATAAATACTTTGAGCATCATCACCTACCACACAAATATTGTGAAAACGGTCAGCAAGAGCTTTTACAATAAGATACTGAGAGTGGTTTGTATCTTGATACTCATCTACAAGTATGTACTGAAAGCGATTTTGGTATTTAGCTAATACTTCAGGGTATACATTCAGCAATTCATTTGTTTTCAGCAGTAAATCATCAAAGTCCATAGCTCCTGCTTTAAAACATCTTTCTACATACTCCTGATAGATTTCTCCAAAACGCGGTTGTTTCCTAATAGCATCATTTTCTACAAGTTCAGGATTATTGAAATAAGCTCGTACTGTAATAAGATTATTTTTTAAAGAAGAAATGCGTTGTTGTATTTGTTTGTATTTGTATACATCTTTATCCAACTCCTTTTCTTTAATAATTCCATTAATAAGTCGTTGAGAGTCTTGAGTATCATAGATAGTAAAGTTCTGAGGATAACCTAATTTATCAGCTTCAAAACGCAATATTTTAGCAAATACAGAGTGAAAAGTACCCATCCATAGATTTTTAGCCTCGCTATTGCCTACAATATCCGCAATACGTTTTTTCATTTCATTAGCTGCCTTATTAGTAAAGGTAAGTGCAAGTATATGAAAAGCATCTACTCCTTGTCGCATTAGGTTAGCAATACGATAAGTAAGCACACGAGTCTTGCCCGAACCTGCTCCTGCAATTACGATAATAGGACCTTCTTTCTGAAGTACTGCCGCACGTTGTGGTGCATTAAGTCTATTGAGTTCCTTTTCAAATGTATCCATAAATAGTGTGTTTTTAAGGGTGCAAAGGTAGCGATAATTTAGCAATTAGGCAATTTAGGAACTGATAGTAATTTTGCTTCTCTCATAATTATTTAGTACTTTTGCAGCCTAACATTCAACAATCGATGAAAAAACTTTTATTAGCTAGTACCTCAACTGTATATGGTGGTACTTATCTCTCTTATTTGCGTGATGAACTCAGCGATTTTTTCCAAGGAACTAACGAAATTCTTTTTGTACCTTATGCACGCCCCAGTGGAATTTCTCACGATGAGTATACTCAAATGGCCGCTAATTTTTTTCAACAATTAGACAAAAAGGTAGTAGGTTTACACACTTTTGTCAATCCTAAACAAGCTATAGAACAGGCAGAAGCTATTTTTACAGGAGGTGGTAATACCTTTGTATTAGTAAATGCTCTATATCAATTAGATATTATAAACTCTTTACGCAAAGTAGTATTAGGAGGTACACCCTATATGGGCACGAGTGCAGGAAGTAATATAGCAGGACAAACAATGCAAACTACTAATGATATGCCTATTGTCTATCCTCCTTCTTTCCGTACTTTAGAGCTTATTTCTTTCAATATCAACCCTCATTATCTTGATCCCGACCCTCATAGCAAACACAAAGGCGAAACTCGCGAAACACGTATTAAAGAATTTCACGTGTTCAACAATATACCAGTAATAGGGTTGCGTGAAGGCTCTTGGCTGCGTGTAATGGGAGATGAAATAAATTTAAAAGGAGAATTTACTGCCCGTTGGTTTGAAAAAGATAAAGACCCAATAGAAATTAGCAATTTTGATAAATCACTATGACAAACATTCAATATATAAAAGCCCAAACACAACTACCTGAAAAAGCTATTGAAAACACACTTTCACTATTAACCGAAGGCTGTACTATCCCCTTCATTGCACGCTATCGAAAAGATAGCACTCAGAATTTAGATGAAGTAGCCATTGAGCATATAGCCAAATCCCAAGCTGATTACGACAATATCTGTAAGCGCAAAGAAACGATTCTCTCTTCTATTGAAGAACAAGGAAAACTTACAGACGAATTGCGCAAACGTATTGAGAACTCTTTTGAGCTCAATGAATTAGAAGACTTATACCTGCCTTACAAAAAACGACGTAAAACAAAAGCCGATGTAGCCAAAGAAAACGGCTTAGAACCTCTTGCAAAACAGATAATGAGTCAGCGTGTAACCGACTTGGAACTATTAGCAGGGCGTTATCTTTCCGATAAAGTACCTAGTGAAGAAGAAGCTTTACAAGGAGCTTCGGATATTATAGCTGAATGGATTAACGAGAATACGTTTATACGTCGCACTCTTCGCCGAATATTCCAGCGCAAAGCAATTATCAGTAGCGAAGTAGCCAAAGGTAAAAACGAAGAGGAAGAAGCTCAGAAATACGCTCAGTATTTTGATTGGGAAGAAGCCCTTAACAAAGCGCCCTCTCACCGTGTATTAGCAATGTTGCGTGCTGAAAAAGAAGGATTTGTAAAACTAAAAGTACAAGTAGATAGTGAAGAAACCTTACCTTTTATGGAAGAAAACATCATAAAGAGTAGGGGAGAAGTAGCCGATTTCTTGAAGAAAACGGTAAAAGACAGCTACAAACGCTTATTAGAACCTTCTATTTCCAACGAAACACTACAAGAGGCAAAAGATAAAGCCGATGCGAAAGCTATCAGTGTGTTTGCCGAGAACCTCTCACAGTTGTTATTAGCGTCTCCTTTGGGTGAAAAGCGCATTTTGGCTATTGACCCAGGATATCGTACAGGTTGTAAGGTAGTGTGTTTAGATGAAAAAGGCGACCTTTTGCAGCACGATGTTATCTACCCTCACGCTCCCCAAAATGATATGACTATGGCTACCAAAAAGCTCAGCACAATGGTCTCTCAATACAATATCCAAGCCATTAGTATAGGCAATGGTACTGCTTCTCGTGAAACAGAGTCGTTTGTAAGAAGTATTGCTTTTCCTGAAAAGGTAGAAGTATTTGTGGTGAGTGAAGCAGGAGCATCGGTCTATTCAGCTTCTAAAATAGCTCGCGATGAGTTCCCCGATTACGATGTAACTGTACGTGGGGCAGTATCCATAGGCAGGCGTCTTGCCGACCCATTAGCTGAATTAGTGAAGATAGACCCTAAGAGCATAGGAGTAGGTCAATACCAACACGATGTAAACCAGTTGTTATTGAAAGAGGAGCTCGATGCAACCGTAGTGCGTTGCGTGAATAAGGTAGGGGTAAACCTCAACACAGCAAGCAAATCACTACTCAGTTATGTATCAGGAATAGGAGAGAAGATGGCTGAAAACATAGTAGCTTACCGCTCGGCTAATGGTGCTTTTAGTAAGCGAGAAGACTTAAAAAAGGTACCTCGTTTGGGTGATAAAGTATACCAGCAGGCAGTAGCTTTCTTACGTGTACATAATAGTGAGAACCCGCTCGACAATTCAGCAGTACACCCCGAAGCCTATCCTATCATAAAACAAATGGCGAAGGACACGGGTATCTCAGTTGCACAACTTATAGGTAACAAGCAAGCTATTGCCTCTATTGATATTCAAAAGTACAAAACAGATAAGGTGGGTGAACTTTATTTGAAGGACGTATTAAAGGAATTAGAAAAACCAGGGCTCGACCCTCGTACTACTGCTAAAGCCTTTGCCTTCGACCCTAATGTAAAAACCTTTGATGATGTGCGTGTAGGAATGATATTGCCTGGTATAGTAAATAATATTACTGCCTTTGGTTGCTTTGTGGATATAGGTGTTAAAGAAAGTGGATTGGTACACATCTCTCAACTAAAAGAAGGTTATGTCTCTGATGTAAATGAAGTAGTTAAACTTCACCAACAAGTGCAAGTAAAAGTTATAGAGAAAGACGAAGTGCGCAAACGTATTTCACTAAGTATGGTGTGGTAATGAAAATTATTTCAATTCTTCTATAAGAGAAAAATATAGATTTCTAGTATTTAGTTAGAAAAATAAAAATCTTTATTAAGTATCTATTAGACAATCAGAATTTAAGAGTTAGAGACAGCTCTAACTTCTTTTTATGAGTATATATGTTATCAAAAAAACTCATAGCTTCTCTAAATTTTAATTTTTTTGACTATAATTCTTAATTATTTCATACATTTGTGGCCAAAATAAGCTTAATAATGAAAAAAGTATATCATAAAGAACAATTACAAACCATTAACTTGCGCAATGCTAACGGAATGGAGGTAAGTATAATGAACTTTGGTGGAATCATTAACTCCATAAAAGTACCAGTAAATGGGAAAATAGTAGAATGTGTATTAGGATTTGATACCTTTGAAGAATATGTAAGTGATACTTATCGAGCTGAATACCCTTATTTAGGAGCAATCATCGGTCGTAATGCAGGACGTATTAAGTATGGAAAGGTAATTATCGAAGGAAAAGAAATACAACTACATTGCAATTTGGGTGAAAACCAAATACACGGAGGCTTTATAGGCTTTGATAGTGTATTTTGGGAAGTGATTGATCAAGTAAAAGGTGAAAATTCTTCTGTAACTTTACGATATGTTAGTAAAGAAGGTGAAGAAGGCTACCCTGGTGAGGTAACTGTATTAGTTACTTATATGCTTACTACTGATAATCGTTTACGAATAGATTACCACGGAATTACTACTGCCCCTACTATACTCAACTTAACTCAACACACTTATTTCAACCTCAATGAGAATGATAATAATGTTCTCAACAACACACTACAAATAAAAGCTGAAAAATACGTTCCTTTAGAGGAAGGTTTTTTCACGCCTACTGGCGAGCGCCCTTCTGTAGTAGGTACACCTTTAGATTACCGCAACGGACAGAATGTATATCCTCACACCGATAATTCCTTTATACGTGAAATATCTGCTGACGAGGTAATGGCAACTCTCATTAATGGAGAGGGAACTTTAAAAATGCAAGTACGTACCAATCATCCTGTGTTACACATCTATGCAGGTTATTATTTGCCAGAGTTACATCCTGCACACCGCAAAACTTTAGGGCAAAACAAAGGTATCTGCTTTGAGGCTCAAGGCTATGCCGATGCTACTAAACATCCTCAGTTCAACAATGTAGTGCTACTACCCAATGAGGTATATGAGTTTTTCACAGAGTTTAAATTCCAAGTAATAGATAAAAAATAGCAAGTGAAAAAATGAAATATTTAGCAACTAAAAATCCGTATTTTAATGTCTCTGGGCTTACATCCTCAGAGGCTAATTATGTATGTGAGCGTATTAAAGAACGACTAAAACCCATTCAAGATCTTGTTAGCTCTATTGAAACTCATACCTCCAGCATTGATGGAGAACCTTTAGATACTTTCACAAAGGTAGATGATATAGGTGGTAAACTCAATGAAATCGGCTCATTATATGCCATTTCAGCTTATTTACGATCGGCTATCAAAGAAAAAGATAATCGTTTAGAAATAGTCAACAAAAAACTAAACGAAATACTTGTCAAAGCTGAAGAGGAGGTTAAACCTATTGATTATGAACCGCTCAATCTGCTTAAAAACGTGACTATCGACGATTATCTCAAAACTCTTTCCTTAGAAGATATGGTTTGTTATAAAGAGGCAGAAGCTAAAGCTGCTCATATAGGAAAATACATTCATAATTTTGATGAGGTACGTAACCAACTCAATAAAAAAGAACTTATTACCTTTAAAGAAGTAGGCGAGCAAGTCTTCAAGGTTAAAAACACTCCTTTGTACGAACTCTCTGAACTACAACAGTTACAAGAACAGCTTCTGGCTGAACATCGTGAGTACGAAAGTGAAGTAAACTTCTATAAAACACAATTCCGTACTTACCAGAACAATTGTAAATTGCAATATGAACAAGAGTTACAATGCTTGCTACAAGAACGTCAAGCAAAAGTAAATGCTTTGGTTGTAGAAAAGACTGCAGAGCTTACTAAACTCAAAGAAACTATTGCTAATTACAGAATAGTAGTACCAAATGTTTACAAAGAAACTATTGAAAGGCTGCTAAAAAAATAAGGTTAGGAACAAAACAAAATAGTTAACTTATAACAGATTTGCTTTGTACTTATTTAGAAAACTACAAATCGGATTTCATTTGATAGCAAACACACCTCATAGGATATTCTCGCTCTATACCTAAAATAGTTTTAAAAGGGAATGGTGTTGCTCCCAAAAAAGAGAGTTTATCGCCCTCTCATCAAAAACTTCACTTTAGACTTTGCCTTTGTGGGTATAGAGGTCTTAAACTTTATTTTTGTCATCGGCTGTGTTCCGTTTTGTAGTTCTCACTTATATAATTCATCAATTCGTTAATGTAAAAAAAATAGACAATTATATTTTTTATTAAAGAAATATTAAATATTTGTGATTTTTATTACCTTTGCAAAGTAATAATAATGTAGTAGTGTATAACAAAAAAACATTAAAGATTATGGCTATAATTGATGTCGTGAGCTGGTCTCCTCAAAGTAGTGGAGTAGTTTATGCTTGGAAATTCCCCGAAACTAATTTAGCTACTTATACCCAACTAATTGTACAAGAATCTCAAGAAGCTGTATTGTTTTCTAAAGGGCAAATCATAGGAAAATTTGGACCTGGAAAGTACACCCTCAACACTGAAAATATACCCATTTTGCGTAATTTATTCGGAATTCCTTTCGGAGGAAAAAATCCCTTTACTGCAGAAGTATGGTTCGTAAACAAAGTTCAATCGTTTAGTATTGATTGGAATGTGAGTGGAATGCCCATACACGACCCTGATTATAACACCCAATTACCCCTTGTAGCCGTTGGTAGATATGGTTTGAAAGTAAACGACTCCGAAATATTCCTCCTTAAAGTTGTAGGCACAAAATCTGAATTTACACAAGATGACCTTACAAATCAATTTTTTGGAGAATTCTCTACTAAAACAAAATCACAAATAGCCCAATATGTTATCAAACATCGGGTAGGGTATAAATATATTTCAGCTTTTTTAGATGAATTATCAGGCTATCTCAAAAATGTACTCAATCCTTTTTGGACGAACTTAGGTTTAGAACTCCTTCAATTCAATATCACTAATATCGATATTGATAAATCTACTGAAGAAGGTAGAAAGGTAGCTGAGGCGATTGCTACCCAAGCCTCAATGTCAATTACAGGACACACTTGGCAACAAGAGCAAATGTTCAATACTGCCAACAATGCAATTGAAGGATTCAGAAATGGCAATGGAAGCTTATTAGGAGGATTAATGGCAATGAGTATGATGGGAGGTATGAATAATTCTGGAATGGCAGGAGGAATGATGCAACCTCAGTATAACCAACCTACTTTTGGAGGTAATCAACAAGTAGGACAACAAGGAGAACAAGCTCCTATAAAAATGGTTTTCTGTTCTAATTGTGCGAAAAAATATCCAAGTAATAGTAGTTTTTGCCCTCATTGTGGCAATCCTTACAATCCTTGTCCTAATTGTGGTGCCGACAACGATACTAATGCCAAACGTTGTGTGAGTTGTGGCACCCAATTACAACAAACAAACAATACTACTCCTGAGCAAACTATAGCCGATGTTTGTAATCGTTGTGGAACTGTATTCCCTCCTTCAGCAAAGTTTTGTCCAAAATGTGGGAATAAACGATAATATTCATCAAACAAATAATAGGTAACAAAATGAATACACGTCGAAAATTATCATTAATAGCCTTAGTTTTAGGTGAAATATTGTTGATAACAGCCTTTCTGTTATTGGGTACAAATTTAGCTACGAATATACTTATTCTAAATATTGTAGTAACCTCATTAGTCTATGCCTTGTTTTTTGTTGACGTACTCTTCCCTTGTATACGTTTAGGAAAACAACAGTCTATTGAAGTAGGTTCATTGGGAGTAAGATGGTTTTTCACTTGGATTTATGCCTTTGCTGCAATAGGAGTAATGTTATGTGCTAATATATTCTTCAGTTGGTTCTTTGTCCTGCAATTCGTTATACAAGCAACCCTTATTTTCTTACTAATTTTAGGTATGATTGCTGTATTATCAGCAGCCGATAGAGTAGGGGAGGTGCCTATCTCTGAAAACAGTATTAGGTCTGGTGTTTCTGAAATGAAACAAGTGATAAACAATTTAAAAATACAAATCAGTACACTCCCCGATTTACCAGAAAATCTTGTACACCAAATTAATTCTTTAAATGAAAACTTGCGATACATTTCACCTGCAAATACAATAGAAGCTCGTGAAATAGAAAATCTTTTTTGCCAAGAAGCTAACAATATGTTAATTGTTATCTGTAATTATAAGTACAATACAACAACCATTGAAAATCATCTAAAAAAAATGGAAATGTTATATCAAAACAGAAAATCAGTCTATTCAATTTAAAAAACCAAAAATATGTTAGGAAAAATCTTTTCAGAATCCGATAGTATCTATCACGATCAAGCTAAAGTACTATTAGATTATTATAGCGCAGCAGCTGAAAAAATAGTAGCCGAAGAGGAACGTATCGAAAAACAAATTGCAATTTTGGAAGAAGAAAAAACAATGTTGCAAAAACAAATGGATGGACTTTGGGTGTGGTTTCTCACCTTAATATTTTTCTTTGTGTATTATATTAAAAAAAATACCCTTGAAAAAGAAATTGCCGACAAAGAAATACGTATTGTTGAGTTCAAGAAACAACATAGCGAAATCTTTAGAGATTACAAAGTAACCAAACTTGGTTTAGCTTATGTGCCTATTGCTGAACAAATAAAATACACTGATAAAAGTTTTATAGTAGATTATACAGGACAAGTAGACGAATCTGAAGTTGTACTTCAAATCCCTCGTCAAAACGATTTACTAGTTGAAACCATTGAAAAACTTGAAAAACTATCAGAACAAGCCCCTATAGTAGAAACTTCTTATGATACTGAAACTATTGAAACCGACCAATACTCTACTTCATTCCAAAAAATCAATCAACACGATTATTTTGGAAGTTTAGAACGTTCATTGCGTACCATTTCCTATTGTATGGATGATTTGAACACTACTTCAGTATCTTTGCCTTTAGTAGCCGATAAGAGCGAATATTTAGCTTACCTAAATGAATATGCCACCGATAATGTTCCACAGGGTGCTGTTATAATTCCTGTTTTCAACAAAGAACGATATGCCGATAGTATCAACAAATTTCAGGAAATCAATCAACTAAGAGATTCTTTATCTAATAAAACTGAGCAATTCGAAAATATATTAAAGAGTTTGATGCTTACTATAGCTACTTCTGTACAAGCTATTTCAGCACTGAAAGTAGCTTCAGCCAACAAATTGATTACTACTTCTAACAAAGTGTTATATCAACTCTTGAAATCTCCTTATAATCATTATTCACCTATTTTAGAACACGAAGAAATAGAACGTATTCGCAATGAGAAGTTTGATTATAGCGAATCTGTACAAGAGTACATTCCTTTCCATCTAAAACAGAGTTCTCGTGTGTATTACAACCTAACTTCAGGAATGTGGACTGCAGAAGATGGTAGCACTACCAATCTTCCTTTTGGAGTACATCAAATCTATGAAGAAATTGTAGCTCCTATGGTACAAAACTTAATGCAAGAAAACCGATTGGAACGCCTCAAGATCTACAATCACATTCACGACCAAAAAACACATTATCTAAATGAGTGGCATAAAGATACCGAAGCTTTCTATCGCTCAAACCGATTGGAAAGTGCCGATATCATCAACTTAATGCAAGAAAATTTGCGAAAATACGTAGCTGAATACAACACTTTGATTTCTTACCAACGCACTGAAGATAGTATGATACAAACAGAAGATAACTTAAACAGTACAGTAGTGAATGTAACTGACAATTCAGCTGAAACTCTTGCTGCTTTTGAGATGCAATCTCAAGAATTTAAAACAATACAAGATAACTTCGAGGAATATATGGAACGCCTAAAAGAGGATATAGAACTCAAAGCTATGAAGTTTGGACATATAGAGTATTACGATGCTAAATTGCGCGACGGGTACTCTAATGAAATAGCGGTAGCTACTAATGAAGTGCGTGACTTAGACAATCGCCGAAGACCTCTTGCTCTTGTAAATCCACTTTTTGCTAAAACATCTGAATTACCACCTGTGCCTAATGTAGAGGAAGTTACTTTTGAACACATTTCATTAAACTTACCTGCTATAGCTAAAAATGCACTCAACAATTTGAATAATTTCAGTAATAACAAATAAAACTATAGAATTATGGCTCGAATTGATTGTGTAGTAGACACCCAACCAATGGCAGAAGAAATAAAATCTGTCTCCCATCAGATAAATGACACTACCACAGCCGTGGTAGCTATGAAAGCTGCTATAGTTTTAGCTGAACAACAAGCAGCTGATATGGTATGCAGAAATGTAAACAAAGGATTTTATACCCTTATGCGTTCCCAAATATCTCAAAAAATAGCTAAACTGCAAAGCGAAGTCGATTCACAACTGATGCAACTCAACACACAGCGCAAACAACTCTTAGCAATTAAAAATCGTATGGAACGCAATTACAATATGCTTTCTGACAGATATTTAAAACTATTCAACGGAATAAACCAAAATCTCAAACAACGCATTTTAGAACTTGACCGTCCTGTGTTTAATTTTGCAGTTCAAGAAGTAGAAAAAGTATCAAATAGAACTAAATACTTAGCAGCCACAGTACCTATTTCTCAGTTAGAATCGCTTATTACAAGTCAGCAGATTGTAATATCTAATGTAAAATATCGTGCAGAAAAAGTGATTGAGTCAATGACTAACTTTTTAGCTAATACTTCTGAGCAAAAAAAATTATCAGAACGTGTATTACTAAAAAATGAAAAAGTTCAAAATACAACATTACTTATACCTATCTTAGTATGTGAATCCAATTTCGACAGCTTTGATAATAAAAAACTCGAAGTAATTGTCTGTAAAGAACAACTTAACGCCTCTGTACAATCAGCAATGAAAAATATACTAAATCAACACTTAGAACAACTAGTATGGAATGATGCCTGCGAGCCTCACCAAGAAGTAAAAAGTGAATTTAGTAAGATGCTTGCAACTAGCAATACCTCACAACGAGTGAAAGATATGGCTAACAAACTTTTTACAGCAACTCATTTCCAAACCATTAAAAACGAATAGCTATGAGTTATACTAAAACCATTAGAAAAACCGTGAGGATTCCCTATTCAGGGAGTGTGTCGTATGGCCCTTCACAAAATGGAGGTAGTGTAAGTTACAGTGGCACTGTAACTGAGGAAATAGAGGTAAATGTAGAAGTAGATACAGATCCTTTTGAAAAAAGTATCAATGATTGTAACCAATCGGTAGGTGGACTTACAGAAGCTGTTGTAGCTACCGAAGTTGCTCAAATAGCTTCAATAAATACCAATGCTAAAAAAGTAAGTGGTGCCATCATTAAAGGTTTTTTCAGTACAATCCGTTCAGAAATTACTCAGCAAATAGCAGAACTACAATCACAAGTTGATGCAACGCTCATACATTTGCGCGGACTTGCCCAACGCTGTGTAGAGAAACAAAAGCAGATGGAAAGAGATTACAATAGCATTGCTAAACGCTATTTAAAAACTTTTGAAGACCTGAATAATGAACTCTCTAATCGTATATATGAACTGAATAAACCTGCCTTTACTTTCTGCAAACAAAGCAATCAACAAAACAATCGTACTTGTGAGAACGATTTAGTGAGTACTGTAACTATTTTTGCTAAAGAGGAAGCTGAATTAGTAGCGCAAGTCAGTGCTTCAGTAGCCAAAAAAAGAGCACTTGATACTATTGAAAAGGTTAATACTTTTTTGCAAAAACAAAAACAGTTAGAAGAGCTTATCAACCTAAATATGCTAAAAGAAAGCAAAAATGCTACAACATACACTCCTATTTGTTTTATAGAAACGGAAAACGAACAAAAACAAATAGATAAAAAGCTGTATCAACAAGAGTTTATTCCTCAGATGCCAACAAATGAGCTTATAGATAACTTTTTGAAGCAGAATTGGTATAAATTACCTGAAGAAAACACCGTACAGATTGAAAGGTATTTCAACATTGAAGTAGATAATCGTTATTCCAATATCGATGAGCATAGTTCACGAGTGAAAGCTCATATTTTAAAAATGCTACAACTCAATGAAATAGAATGTATATAACCATAAAATCACCTTATAATGAAAGAATTAAAAGAAATTCGTTTTAACGAAAACAATATACAACTAAAGGACAATTTAGTAAAAGGAAGCATATTACCTGAAAAAGTAGCAGAGCTCACTCGTACCATTACAGTACAAGGAGATACAGTGATAGAAGGCCCTGTATACGCTCATAAACTCGAAATACAAAATGGAGACTTAGAAATTCAAGGTGCCGTCTTTACTCAATTAGAACTCTATGTGAATAGTGAAGCTCAAGGAAATGTAGCTTTCCAAAAAAGTGTAGGGTCTGCTAACTCTATTGTTTCAAGAGCTCATAAATTAAAACTTACATTTCATTCCGACATCAATGCTAAAAGCGTAACTCTTTACAATGCTTTTATAGCAGGTAGCATCTATGCCGATGAAATTGTGTTAGATAATTGTGTCGTGTGTGGAGGAGTATTCGCTACTCAACAAATAGACTTGAAAAACAGTGTGGTTGGCACATTCAACACTCCTTCTATACGTATAGAAGGATCTGTGTATCTATTACTTCCAAGTGCTTTTTCTATAGAAAAAATGCTTGCTACTGCCGATGCGCAACTATACAACCTCAGTTTAGCCGATTTAGGTGCTCTCTACAAAGGATTACCGCAAACACCTAATTCAGGAAAAATAACAATGGATATTGAAACCGACGAGGTAAAAAGCACTCTTGTAAATAACGAAATACAGAAAACTCTTCGCAGTTATACTGTTGTAGGCAAAGTATTAGCTGTAGATTTGATAGATACCGATAAGTTTGAAAACCATTTCTTACTTACTGCAGCAAGTTTAGGAGCTCAGCTTCTCAAAACTTATGATTTAGGAGTAGATAAAAATGGTAATACGGCAACTCTTACTCTTAATAAAATCCGTGACTTCTTTTTTGATATTCTCAATGGCAAAATAAGCGTTCAAGATATTAATGGTAAGTTTGATATTTCACAGTTAAATAAGTAGTCTTACTCTTTTTTGTTGTGGTGTTATTTTATTTTTGTATTTTTGCCCTCTGAAAAATCGCTAAGGATAAAGGTAAGTTGCATTCACAACTCTTTACCTTTTTATCTCTTACCTCTTAACTATAAAAATGTACGCACTATTCAAAAAAGAAATCCGTTATTTCTTCACTTCGCCCATTGGTCTTACTATCATTGGGCTCTTTATCGTACTCAACGGCTTGTTCCTATGGGTCTTTAAAACAGATTACAACATTTTCAATGCTGGTTTTGCCGATTTGTTGCCTTTTTTTAGGCTTTCATCTTGGGTTTTCGTCTTTTTAGTACCCGCCATTACGATGAGAAGTATCTCCGAAGAGAAAAAAAGCGGTATGTTAGCCCTCTTGTTCACCAAACCGGTCAGCACTCTGCAAATGGTGCTCGGCAAGTACTTAGGCATCCTCTTCTTGCTCTTTGTAATCCTTTTACCATCAGCCCTGTATGTCTATATGGTATGGGTGTTGGGCAACCCCGTAGGCAACTTAGATATAGCAGGCACTGTGGGGTCTTACATTGCCTTGTTTTTGCTGGTAGCCACCTTTGCCTCAGTAGGCTTATGGGCGTCGTCTATAAGTAGTAACCAAATCATTTCCTTTGTGTTAGCAGCCTTTCTGTGCTTCTTTTTCTTCTTTGGTATCGACCAGCTTATTGCCTTTGTAGCCCCCGAAGATTTTGGTGGGGTAGGCTTCCAAACGCATTTCGACGCTATCAGTAGGGGAGTGCTCGATACCCGAAATATCGTGTATTTTCTCTCTGTTATCTCATTTTTCATATATCTCACTACCTTATCACTCAAAGCCTACAAACGATGAAAAAACTCTTTCAAAACTCTATTAGCAAGGTAGTTATAGCCTTAGTATGCCTCCTTGCAGTCAATTATATCGCCAAACAATGGCACACGCGGATAGACCTCACCCAAGACAAACGTTATACGCTCTCTGAGGTGAGCAAGAAAACACTTGCTAAAATACAGAATCCTATCGAGATTGATGTATTGCTCAAAGGCAATATCCCTACCGAATTTAAGAAATTACAGACTGAAACAATTCAGTTATTAGACGAGTATGCAGCTACCAATAACAACATTATCGTCAATTTTGTAAACCCATTAGAAGGGGAGGAGCACCCCGAAAGTGTGATTCAAGAACTGATAAATAATGGTTATCAGCCCTTGCAAATCACTCAAAATGAAGCAGGAAAATCTTCTATTGAGTATATTTTCCCTTGGGCAGTCATTAGCGATGGCAAGAAGAGTGAACGCGTGCGTCTCTTTGTAAACAAACTTGGCTCTACCGACCAAGAGCAGGTACAGAACTCTGTGCAGAAGTTAGAATACAATTTTACCGATGCGCTCTATAAGTTTGCCTTAAATAAAAAGAAGAAAATCGCAATACTTAGAAGTAATGGTGCCCTAAAAGATATCTATATGGCCGACTTCCTCAAAACAGCGCGCGAATACTACTTTATAGCACCTTTTACCCTCGATTCAGTGGCTACCAACCCCGAGAAGACTCTACACGACCTCGAAAAATTCGATTTACTGCTCGTGCCTAAGCCTACTGAGCCTTTCACCGATGCCCAAAAGCAGGTGGTAGACCAATATATAATGAATGGCGGTCGTGCTCTATGGCTGATTGACAATGTAGCGGTTTCCTTAGAAGATATGTACAAAACAGGCGGAATGACTATGGCAATGCCCGTCAATCTAAACCTTACCGATATGTTTTTCCAATATGGTTTCCGTATCAATTATACTTTGGTAAACGATTTGTACTTCTCCGAAATTATAGTAGCTACTGGTGATGGTTCTCAAACCCGTTATATGCCTATCCCTTGGGTATATAATCCGCTGGTGCTTTCAGGTAATAATCACCTTATCAACAATCATTTAGATGCAGTGAGGTTTCAATTTGCCAATAGCATCGATACGTTGAAAAACGGAGTGAAGAAAACGGTGCTTCTCGCCAGTTCACCTTTCTCAAAAGCAGATGGCACCCCACGCGAAATCAACTTGCGCTTCGACCCCAATAACCAGAATAAAGAAGCCTACAAACACGGAAATATTCCCTTAGCAGTGCTTTTGGAAGGTGAGTTTAACTCAGTTTATAAAGACCGTATTCGTCCCATAAACCTCAAAGAAAAAGCTGATAGAAGCAAACCTACTAAAATGCTTGTAGTGGCTGATGGCGATATTATCAAAAACGATATAGATAGCAAAAATAATATTCCCTTAGAACTCGGTTTTGATAAATGGACAAGCAAATATTATGACAATAAATCCTTCTTGCAGAATGCTTTAAACTATCTTTTAGACGATACTGAGTTTTTGAGTTTGCGCAATAAGAAAGTTCAATTAGCTTTCTTAGACAAACAAAAAGTAGCTGAAAGTGTCAGCAGTTGGCAAATAAAAGTATTTGTGTATCCATTATTACTTTTGATATTGGTAATGCTTTCAGTATTATATTTTTATAGGGAGAAGAACATAAGAAAAGTATAATGCAAAACTACATTGATATTTTAGCACTGAATCAGGATTTCCAAGAATTTATTTTTGATAAGAAACTGTCAAGAATAACAGAAAATTGTTCTTTACTGACTGATTTCTCAAAGATTTACGAAGAAGAGTTATCGAAAATACCTTTTAGAACTAATCTTTTGGATAGTTTTAATGTAAACGAAAATGCACATAGTCGTTTGCTGATTTCATTGTTAAAATATAAACCTGCATTGTGTCACTTTTTGAATTTTCTCACAAAGAAAAAATTAAATTTTGATATATCATTAATTGATAAACCTATTCTTACAGTAGAAAAATGGCGTATTGATGGACTTGTTCAAGAAGAAGGAAAATATGCTTTCATAATAGAAAACAAGATTCATAATGCTGTTGAACAAAAAGAGCAAATTGGTCGTTATATTGATGTATGCAAACAATTAGGGTATAAATTAAAACAGATTTACATTCTATACCTAACGCGTTATGCTGAAAATAAACCTACAATACAAACGTGGGGAAATTATAAAGAAAGTGATTTTGCAGGACGCTATATAAAAATAGCCTATAAAGAAGATATAATTATTTGGCTTGAGGAATATTTACAAGTAATATCTGAAAGAGAAACTATTGTAAAAAGTGCAGTAATACAATATATAGATTATTTGAAGCACGTTTTTAATAGCAGAGAAATATTTAAAGAGATGGACAACAAGTTACAAGATTTCTTAGTTGAAAAGTTACAACTAACTGATGACAATAATGTTAAAAATATAGATATTATTACCACAAAAATTAGTGAAATTGATGAGCTTCAAAAACATTTGAAAGCATTAGTTGAAATAACAAGAGAGAAATGTTTTAAAGATTGGGAAATACAATTAAAAAATAAATTTGTAAACTATGATATCAAAGCTAAAATTAAAGAAGGTTGGTGTGATGTCTATTTAGAACTTAAATATAAGGGAGCCCCTTTTATTGTAGCAATAGAATATGAGTTTTCAGAAGGTATTTATTATGGTATTGCAAAGCATTTTTCTGCTTCAGTCTTAAATGAAGAGATAAAGTACTTTTTCAGCAATTTTCTAAAAGATAGAGAATTTCAATCTAATGATTGGTGGTATGGCTGGAAAGATACTACTTTTCAAGAAGCTTATACAGATTTTTCTTTTTTTCTCAAAGAAGTATTAGATAAATTAGAAACACTAAATAATTAAATGAAAAGAGTAGTAGTAGGACTTAGTGGGGGAGTAGATAGTAGCGTAGCAGCCTATTTGTTAAAAGAACAAGGCTATGAAGTGATAGGCCTTTTTATGAAGAATTGGCACGATGATTCGGTTACTATTTCAGATGAATGTCCTTGGTTAGAAGATAGTAACGATGCGCTTTTAGTAGCGGAAAAGCTCAGCATTCCATTCCAGACAGTGGATATGAGTGAACCCTACAAAGCCCGTATTGTCGATTATATGTTCAATGAATACGAACACGGCAGAACGCCCAATCCCGATGTGTTATGTAATCGCGAAATCAAGTTTGATGTCTTTATGAAGCTTGCTCTTAGTTTAGGTGCCGATTACGTAGCAACGGGACACTATTGTCGCAAAGAAGAAATAGAGATAAACGGTAAAAAAATCTACCGATTGCTATCGGGAAAAGATGAAAATAAAGATCAATCATATTTCCTATGTCAGCTTTCACAAGAGCAACTTAGTAAAGCACTTTTTCCTATCGGGGAATTGCAGAAATCAGAAGTAAGAGCCATTGCCAAAGCTCAAGATTTGATAACCGCTGATAAAAAAGATTCTCAGGGACTTTGCTTTGTAGGGAAAGTGCGTTTACCCGAATTCCTACAACAAAAACTACAACCCAAACAAGGCGATATTATTGAAATCTCCAATGATTGGAAAGGATATACTGACTTTGATATGCTACGCCTTTTTGAAACTTATGAAGATGAATTAAAATATTTATCACAACGTTTTGTTTATCGCCCCGAAGACGGTAAAAAAGTAGGTATCCATCAAGGGGCTCATTATTTTACTAAAGGGCAACGCAAAGGTTTAAATGTGGGAGGAACCAAAGAACCTTTGTTCATCATAGAAACTGATATTGAGAAGAATATCATCTATACAGGACAAGGACACACTCATCGCGGATTGTTCCGCAGTGCTTTGTTTATCGCAACCCCTGATGAACATTGGATTCGTGAAGATTTAGCATTAAAAGTATATGAATCGAAAGAGTTTATGGTACGTATACGCTATCGTCAGCCATTACAGAAAGCAGTTTTATACAAAGTGAAAAATGGTTTATATATTCATTTTTCAGAACCTCAAAGTGCTATTACTGAGGGACAATTTGCGGCTTGGTACAGCGGAGATGAATTGGTGGGTAGCGGTGTGATTTCATAGCAAAAAAACACCTTTACCAAATAAACTATAATGTATATTATGTAAAATAGAGGATAAGAAAAGGATATGAGAAAGGTACTTATCATCACTTATTATTGGGCGCCTGCTGGCGGACCTGGTGTACAACGTTGGTTAAAATTTGTAAAATATTTACGAGATTTTAATATAGAACCTATTGTATATATTCCTAAAAACCCAACTTATCCTATCATCGATAATGAAATAGGAAACGATTTGCCTACCGATATACAAATTATCAAACATCCTATATGGGAACCTTATGCTTGGGCTTCGTTATTCTCTAAAAAGAAAACCCAAAAAATTAGTTCGGGTATCATTCCACGTAAAAAAGTTTCTATTTTAGATAAAGTATTACTTTGGATACGTGGTAATTTCTTTATTCCCGATGCTCGTAAATTCTGGGTAAAACCTTCTATAAAGTATCTGAATAAGTTTATAAAAGAAAACCAGATAGAAACTATCATCACCACTTCGCCTCCTCACAGCGTACACCTTATAGGTTATGAATTAAAGAAAAAAATTCCTCACCTCAAATGGATTAGCGATTTCCGCGACCCGTGGACAACTATTGGTTATTACAAAGATTTACGCCTTACTAAATGGGCAGATAAACGTCAGCATTATTGGGAAAAAGAAGTGTTACAACAATCAGACTTGGTGATTACAACAAGTTTCAAGACGCAAAAAGACTTTCATCAGCTTACCAATACTCCTATTGAGGTGATTACCAATGGTTACGATGAGGAAAAAACAATCACCCCTCCCCTATCCAATAAATTCCTTATTTCGCACATAGGTTCCTTATTATCAGATAGAAACCCCAAAATGCTGTGGAAAATATTAGCCGAATTAGTACGCAAAGAACCTCATTTTGCCGAAGATTTCACACTTTGTTTTGCAGGCAAAGTAAGTGAAGAAATCGAAGAAGATATTCGCCATAACGGACTTACACCTTATTATATTAATAAAGGTTATATTAGTCATCAAGAAGCTATTGGTTTGCAAAAGCAATCGCAAGTATTGTTGCTCATCGAAATAGATTCCGAAGAAACACAAGGTATTATTCCGGGTAAGCTGTTTGAATATATGATTTCGGGGCGACCTATTCTCGCCATAGGACCTCATAACTGGGATGTTATACCTATTCTCACTGAAACACAAACAGGTACTTTTGTGGGATATACTGATGCCTCTCAGATGAAAGCCAAAATAGTAGAGTTCTATCATCAATTCCTACATAAAACACTTAAAACCAACCCAAAAAAAGTAGAACAATACAGTCGTAAAGCCCTTACTCAGCGGTTGGCTAAGTGCATTGAAAATAATCTTTCAAGTTAAATTCTCTGCTAAAAACTTGTCTTTTCAAAAAAATATACTACTTTTGTCAAAAAAATAAATCAACCGAAGAATATGTTAGTAAAAGTATACGGAAGTGCAGTGTTTGGAGTAGAAGCTACTACCATTACTATAGAAGTAAATATTGTTAAAGGAATTGGCTATCACCTTGTTGGACTACCCGATATTGCTATTAAAGAAAGTAACTTTCGCATTGCTGCTGCCTTACAGAATACAGGGTATAAAATCCCAGGAAAGAAAATCACTATCAATATGGCTCCTGCTGATATGCGTAAAGAAGGTTCAGCCTATGATCTTAGTCTTGCAATAGGCATATTGGCTGCGAACGAACAAATACAAAGTGACGAAATAGAAAAATATATCATTATGGGAGAACTTTCTTTAGACGGAGGGCTACAACCTATTAAAGGAGCACTCCCTATTGCTATTCAAGCACGTAAAGAAGGTTTTAAAGGTTTTATTTTGCCTGCTCAAAACGCCAAAGAAGCGGCAATTGTAGATAATTTAGAGGTTTATGGTGTTGAAAATATCAAAGAAGTAATTGATTTCTTCAATGGCGAAAGAGAACTTGTTCGTACAGTAGTGGATACTCGTAAAGAATTTTATAAAAATTTAGAATTCCCTGAGTTTGATTTTGCCGATGTAAAAGGACAAGAAACTGTAAAACGTTGTATGGAAATAGCCGCTGCAGGAGGTCATAACATCATTCTCATAGGTCCTCCTGGTTCTGGTAAAACAATGTTAGCCAAAAGATTACCTAGTATCCTCCCTCCTATGACACTTCACGAAGCTCTCGAAACTACTAAAATACATAGTGTTGTAGGTCGTATCAAAGATACAGGTTTGATGAGTCATCGCCCTTTCCGTAGTCCACATCACACAATTTCTGATGTAGCCCTTGTTGGAGGCGGTACATATCCTCAACCTGGTGAAATATCCTTAGCGCATAATGGTGTACTTTTCCTTGATGAATTGCCTGAATTTAAACGTGCTGTATTAGAAGTGATGCGTCAGCCTTTAGAGGATAGAGAGGTTACCATTTCGCGTGCTAAATTCTCTATCACCTACCCTTCTTCATTTATGTTAGTAGCGAGTATGAACCCCAGTCCCAGTGGCTATTTCAATGATCCTGAAGCTCCTGTAAACTCTACTCCTGCCGAAATGCAACGTTATATGAGTAAGATTTCAGGTCCCCTATTAGATAGAATAGATATTCATATAGAAGTCAATCCTGTCCCTTTTGAAAAACTTTCTGATGATCGCAAAGGGGAAAGTAGCAGCGAAATACGCAAGCGAGTAATTGCCGCACGTAACATTCAAACAGAGCGTTTTAAAGAATATGAACACATTCATTACAACGCTCAAATGAATACTAAACAAATACAAAAATTCTGTAAAGTAAGTGAGGAATCTTTAAAACTTTTAAAAAATGCAATGATGAAACTCAACCTCTCCGCACGCGCTTATGATCGTATTTTGAAGGTAGCTCGTACTATTGCCGACTTAGAAGGTACTGACAATGTACAACCTCATCACATAGGTGAAGCCATTCAGTATCGAAGTTTAGATCGTGAAGGATGGTTTGGTAACAACTAACAATGGAATAATTAACGTTAATACACTATAACAATGAGAAAAAATCTTATAGCGATAGCTACCATTTTCATTACTTTGGTAGCTTGTAACACAAGCAACAAAATCAATACTGATGAGGCTACTACACTCATCACTGAATATTTAGAGGAAAATCCCCTCTATGAAACTGGTAAATTCAATACTAATAAACAAAAATTAGTAACCAATAAGGATAAAGAACTCATTGAGAGCATTCAGCGATTATCTGATGAAGGATTGATAGCTATCAACAATGAAAAAACACGTAAAAAGTGGTTTTCTAAGGATAGTGTATATGTGATCTCCCCTACCCTAACTGAAGAGGCTCTCCCCTATTTAGTAAAACAAAACAAAAATAGTGCTCAAGTAAAGACCATTATCTACAAACTAAATAATAAAAAGATAACTCTCGAAAAAAGTACTGAAAAAATGGCTACTTGTGTAGTAGTTTTAGATAAGGAAAAAACTCCTTTCTATAGTTTTGGAAAAGACCCCTATCCCAATAGCAACTTTATTACTCAAAAGTTTAAATTAAAATATAACGAGAAATCAGGATGGAAAATCATAAAAAAATAAACTATGAAAAATTTTAGTATCCTTACTCTCATACAAGCTGTAATGAGCCTCATTTCAGCTATCCTTATCTCTAAAATGTCATTTATAGGTAAGATAGGGGTAAGTACTTTTTACAGCCAATATGCAGTGTTTAAAACGTGGTGGAAAACAGCTATCTTGCTATTTATAGTACAATTCATCTTACTGTTATTTCTGCAAACTTTCCGCTCAAAAGTAAGCGCAGGATTTGCTCGTGCTTTAGCGCTTTTACTTGCTGTTGTAGGTGCAGTGGGGTTCTATCTCTCGTATGTAGATTTCACCACTACTTCTCATAAGATGATGAAATTCAGTTTTCATTTTGGATTTTATCTCTTTTGGATAGCGTGGCTCATTACTTGTGGTTATTTTCTTTTAGCCAAGGAAGCAAAGCAAACGCCCCCCCCCCAAGAAGAAGTGTTATAGCAAATTGTGAAGTCCAAACAAGCCATCCAAAAGCAGTACCTATAGGAGTTGGAACTCCAAAGAGATATAATACTTCTGCTATAAAAAATGGGTAAGCACCAAATCCTGCATTGGTGAAAGTCATAGCAAAACTACCTATGACAAAAGCTGTAAGTACGTTTGGTAAACTTATATTAGTAGTCTCTGGTAAGGCGAAGAAAGGAATATAAAACATCAAAAAGTACATTGCCCATATAAATAATGTATGTACCAAAAAAATCCAACGATGGCGTATTTTCAACACTGAAAATACGCCCTCTTTTATACCGTTTAAAAACGTCTTCACTTTTATAAAAAACTTGCGTTCTGAAGTATATATAAGGTATAAGAAAATCACAAATGATAGCCCTCCTATTAGCAAGATCCATAAGAGTTTTTCAAACGGAATTTTAGAGAGTATAAAGTTGCTTATCACCTCAAATTGCAATACAAAAGCTGTAGCGGTAAACAAAAATAACAAGAGTAAATCAATCACACGTTCAGAGATAATTGTCCCAAACGATTTTTCAAAAGGTACTCCATCATAATTGCTTACTAATAAAGCTCGTGACACTTCACCTGAGCGCGGTATGGTTACATTTACTAAATACCCCATAAACACTGCCATTATTCGATGTAATAAAGAGGTTTTATACCCCATTGGTCTAAACATCAATTCCCAACGAACTGCTCGCGATATATCTGCTAAGAATCCTAAAAACACAGCTAAAATTATATAAAAATAATCAGCAACAAGAAATGTTTTTTTTATCTCAGTAAATTGTTCTTCAGTAAATTGCTGATAAGCATACCAACATAAAAACCCTCCCACAAGTAGTGGAAGGGTAATCTTTAACCATTTTTTCATTCCAAAAGATTTGTTTGTTCATTAGGGAAGATTATAGAAGGTTTAAAGGTTTTTGCTTCTTCAAAATTCATTAAAGCATACGAGATGATAATTACTATATCTCCTCTTTGCACCCTACGCGCTGCAGGTCCATTTAGTACAATAGCTCCTGAATTTCGTTTCCCTTTGATGATATAAGTATCAAAACGTTCTCCATTATTCACATTTACTATTGATACTTTCTCACCTTCTATCATTCCTGCAGCCTCTACCAAAGCTTCATCTATGGTAATGCTACCTATGTAATCTAAATCTGCCCCTGTAACTTTCACACGGTGAATTTTAGATTTCAATACTTCTATTTGCATTTTTATTGTATTAAAAAACGCGGCAAAAGTAGGAATAATTTGTCAATTAGCCAATTTGTCAAATTATCATTTTGTTAATTTATTAATTTTAAAATTCAAAATCACCTGATTATGAACAATATATAAAACTTCTTTATATTATTCTTTTTATTTTATTACATAACAATTGTATATATCAAAAAAAACATTTACCTTTGCTTCAACTAAAACTAAAAGTTAATCGCAATGAGTGTATTAGTGAATAAAAATTCAAAGGTGATTGTACAAGGCTTCACCGGAAGTGAAGGTACTTTTCACGCTGAGCAAATGATTGCTTACGGCACGAATGTAGTAGGCGGTATTACCCCTAACAAAGGTGGACAAACACACTTAGGAAAACCCGTATTTAACACCGTAGCCGACGCTGTAAAAGCTACAGGTGCTGATGTTTCTATCATTTTTGTACCTCCTGCTTTTGCTGCCGATGCTATTATGGAAGCTGCCGATGCTGGTATCAAAGTGATTATTACTATTACTGAAGGCATTCCAGTTGCTGATATGGTAAAAGTAGCTGCCTATATCAAAAACCGTAATTGCCGTTTGGTAGGACCTAATTGTCCTGGAGTTATTACTCCTGAGGAAGCTAAAGTAGGTATTATGCCTGGTTTTATCTTCAAAAAAGGCAACGTAGGAATTGTCTCCAAATCGGGAACACTCACTTATGAGGCTGCCGATCAAATCGTTCGTCAAGGTTTAGGTATTACTACAGCTATCGGTATAGGAGGCGATCCTATCATCGGAACTACTACTAAAGAAGCTGTAGAACTACTGATGAACGACCCTGAAACTCATTGTATCGTAATGATTGGCGAAATAGGAGGTCAGTTAGAACCCGAAGCTGCCCGTTGGATCAAAGCTAATGGTAACAAAAAACCTGTAGTGAGCTTCATTGCAGGCGAAACAGCTCCTAAAGGGCGTACTATGGGCCACGCTGGGGCTATTGTAGGTGGTGCCGATGATACCGCCGAAGCTAAAAAACGCATTTTAAAAGAATGCGGTATCCACGTAGTCGATTCACCTGCCAAAATAGGTGAAAAAGTAGCCAAAATACTCAAAAAATAGAAATACTCAAACTGTTTGATTACTGTCTAAAAAGTTCCATATACTTTTTTAGACAGTTTTTTTATGCATTTTTTGATTAACTCATTCAATATTTGTACTTTTGCACCCCGAAAAGTAAAACATTACATTACAATGAAAAAACTAATATCTATTGTTTTGATTTCTACAATTATATCTTTCTTCAACAACCTTTTTGGTCAAAAAAAACTACTTGACACCGATGTATTCCGTAAAAATCCTTCTGAAGTAACTTCTTTTGAAGAAGCTCAAAAAGAAGCTGAAAAAATATTGCAATATCTCATTCAAGAAGAATTGATTCCTGGCGCTTCTATCACAGTTACCAAACAAGGAAAAACAATATGGCAAGGTGGATACGGCTATGCCGATATTTCTAAAAAAAAGCCTATTGACCCTAAAACTACAATTTTTAGGGTGGCAAGTATGTCTAAAGCCATTACTGGAGTAATTTTAGCGCGCCTGCAAGAGCAGAAAAAATTTGATTGGAATATGTCTCTATACGAATACATTCCTGATTTTCCCCAAAAACCTTTTGATTTTACTATAAAACAGTTAGCAGGACACTTAGCCGGTATACGCTCCTACAAAGCTAATGAATATACACTCAACAAGCCTTATACTATAGCGCAAGGAGTTGATTTATTTAAAGATGATATTTTGCAATCAGCCCCTGGTACAAAGTTTCTTTATAGCAGTTATGGTATCAACCTTATTTCGTTCGCTATTGAAAAATGTCTCAATAAAAAATTTGAAGATATAGCAAAAGAAGAAGTTTTTAAACCTTTAAATATGTGGCGCACTTTCCCCGATAGAGGTAAAATTATTCAAGATGAAGCTATTCCTTACACACGCAGTAAAAAGGGATTGGATAAAGCTACTGATGTGAATAACTACTTCAAGCTTGCTGGCGGTGGATTCCTTTCTACATCCAATGATATAGCTAAAATGGGTACAGCTATAGAACGCCACAGCTTTCTTTCTCAACCTATCCAAAATGAAATGCTTAAAAAACAATGTACTATAGACGATACTGAAATAAGTTATGGTATTGGCTGGCAAGTACAACGCGATTGGAACGGACGTGATTATTTTGGTCATACGGGTATGGGCGTAGGAGGATTTGGTTGGTTATCAGTATATCCTAATGAAGAAGTAGTAATAGTAATGCTTTTCAATGTAACCGACCCACAAATTAGTATCTATTTGCAACGCCTCACCGACTTTATTTTAGAAGGAGCTGAACATATTCCGTCTATTTATCAATAAATATTCAGTTTTATATATCTTCCTCCATACTTCAAAAAATTGCAGAGGCATTTACGAAACGCCTCTGCAAATAAGATTTATTTTTTGGTAACTATATTTCTATTTTGTAGGAATATTCTGAAGTATTGCTAACAAGAACTTCCAAAACTTCTGTACAGAAGCTATATTTACCTTTTCAGCAGGCGAGTGTGCCCCTTTGATAGTAGGACCAAAGCTCACCATTTCCATTTCGGGGTAATGGGTTCCTAAAATGCCACATTCTAAGCCTGCGTGGCAAGCTACTACATTAGGTGTTTCACCGAAGAGTGTTTTGTATTGTGCTTTTACAATCTTCAAGATTTCAGCATCTACTTTGGGCTCCCAACCTGGGTAACTACCAGTGTATTCTACTTCAAATCCAGCCAGCTCAAAAGCAGTACGAATCGTATCAGCCAAATCATATTTAGAAGTTTCTGAAGCTGAACGAGTGAGGCAATACACGTTTATTTCGCCGTCTTTAATTTGTACCCTTGCTACATTATTACTGGTTTCTACAAGGTCAGCAATCGTCTGACTCATTTTGTACACCCCATTGAAAGCTGCGTAAAGAGCGCGTAATACATCTTCTTGTTCTTCTTCTTCCATTACTTTCTCAGGTACCGCAGTAGGTTCAAGTAATACTGTAAGAGTCGGTTCAGTTACTGAATACTCGTGTTGGAGTGCTTGGGTAAGCGTAGCTACTTCTTTTTTAAAAGCCACTTCGTCGTTTTTATCAATAGTTACCGCAGCGACGCTTTCTCTCGGAATAGCATTGCGCAAACCGCCTCCATCTACACTTGCAATGTGTAAACCAAATTTCTCAGTACAAGTGAATAATATACGGTTCATTAGTTTGTTGGCATTAGCATAACCCTTATGGATATCTGTACCACTATGTCCGCCGTGCAATCCTTTTATGGTAAGTATATAGCCTACTGAATTATCAGGCGTATCTACCACGTCGTACTCTCTAAACGCCGATACATCTACACCACCAGCACATCCTATATCAATTTCGTCGTCTTCCTCAGTATCTAAGTTGAGAAGAAAATCACCAGAGAGCAATCCGCCTTTGAGCCCTTTAGCACCCGTCATTCCTGTTTCTTCGTCAATAGTAAAGAGTGTTTCGAGAGCAGGGTGAGGGATATCCTTACTTTGGAGTATTGTCATAATGCTTGCTACCCCAATACCATTATCGGCTCCCAAAGTTGTACCATCAGCACGTACCCAGTCGCCATCTACTAACATTTTGATACCTTCCGTACTAAAATCAAACACTGTATCGTTGTTCTTTTGGTGTACCATATCGAGGTGTGATTGTAACACTACTGTTTTACGGTTTTCCATTCCTGCCGTAGCGGGCTTTTTAATGATTACATTGCCCGTTTCGTCTTGATAGGTATCAAGTCCTAAACTTTTGCCAAAAGCCACCATAAAAGCAATGACTTTCTCTTCTTTTTTTGATGGGCGAGGTACGGCATTCAAGCTCGCAAAGTTCGCCCATAACTGTTTTGGTTCTAACTCTGTTATTTTCATTATATTTAGTTATTTATTAGTTATCGTAATATTGTTTTTAGTATTTTGTCGCTAATATCTTTCACTTTTCATTTTTTCACTTTAGAACCAATACCCTATATTAAACAGCCATATTGCTTGCCGTATTTCGGGTGAGTAAGTGCATTTTAGTTCTATAGGTCCCAAAAAACTTTCAATACTATACCCTATACCATAGCCCGAATAATCAGGGTATTTTTCCCATTGAAAACTTTCAAAAAGATTATTATCTGCTTTAGCTACATTAGCCAATAGTAACAAGTGATGTTTTTTAAAAGGTTGAAAATCTATCACCCATTCTGTTTTTAAGTAGTTTTTAGCACCAATACTCAAAAAATCATAGCCATAGAAAGGTGAGTAGTTAGAGAATACATTTTTATTGTATCCTCCTAAAAAGAAGTCTAATGAATACGTTTTAGAATTTCCTATCGTAACACCTCCTTCAAACCCTATTCGTGTATTCAATCTTGGTAGTATGGGAATAGCGAATGATATTTCTGTTTTGCCTGTGGTGAACTTATTAAAATTTGCATCATTAGGAGCTGCAAGTGCGTAAAGGTTAAATTGTGTATTAAAAAACACACCTTTACTTGGAAAAAAACTATTGTCAAAACTATCGTATTTTAAATAAGAATATAAACTGCCAAAGTGTTTTTTTTCAGAATATGAAGCAATAGCGCTTACTGAATATATTTGTTCAGCATCAAACTGTACTTTGCGGTGTTCTGCACCTAATCCAAACACAAAACCATTGCCTAAGAGCGTTTGTAAATACAATTGATTTACCCAATCGTAAGCCTCTACGTCCATTCGGTTGAGTTCAGATTGTTCTATTCTATAATTAGATAAACGTCTTGTATTCAGATTACGGTCGAACTGCACAAATTTAGAACGCAATCCATAACTGATATAGAATCCTTTATCTACAAAATAATCAAACTGATAGCGTATATTATCGCCTACGATAAGGTCAAGTGAAAGGAAGTCACTATCCTGTAAAAAATAGTTTTGAGTATAGTTCATCAAGAAGCCTGTTTTCAACAGATTATCATAATGAATGCCAAACTTCAAAAAAGTACGTTGCGGATTTTCTTTCAAGAAAAAATCAATATGTTCCCCTTCAAAAGTATGTCTAATTTGATAATTAATAGAATGGAAATTATTTGTTGCCATTAGGTTAGACAATCCGTCGTTCAATTCTTCAAACGAAATTTTGCGATCCAAGTGTTTTAAGTGGAGTTTTCCACGCAAGTAGCTACGAGTAAAGTGCTCGTTATTATGAAAATGTATTTCTTTTAGATAAAAAGAATCTATTTTCTCTATAGGTTCTCTCCGTTGGGTAGTATGTTTTTGTTGAGCAGCTATTTCACGCAAACGAGGCAAAAAATGTTCAGCAGCTATTTTCCCATTGTTGATGATTGTCTCACCTTTATCAAACGAAATCACATTGAATCCTTCTATATTAGGTTTGATGTATACATCTGTTTCTTTTATTTTCTGTGGCATATTATCTACCATCGGGAAAGTTGTAATTTGTGAAAAGATACTTAAAAAAGAGTTGATTTCCTCACGTTTTGCTAACGGACTCTGTACATCTACCCCTATAATAATATCCATTCCTTTTTTTTTCACTTCGTCTACGGGGTAATTATCAGCTATACCTCCATCAGTAAGCCATTTACCATCTATTTCTACCAAATCAAATAGCGAAGGGAATGAGCCACTAGCTTGTATAGCTTGAGGTAAGAAGCCGTCTTCAAGTACTACTCCTTTCCCTGTTTCTATATCAGTAGCCACGCATAGAAAAGGAATAGGTAACTTAGAAAAATCAAAAATTTCATTCACAGGATAGAGTAATTTCACAAATTCATTATAGATATTTTGACCTTTCGATACTGCACGAGGTAACCCTACTTTGAAGTTATCAAAAGGTAATGCTACAGTATAACGATCGTATATATAACGTTCGTGCAATGATTTTGCACGACGTGAAGTTTTGTCTTGCAAAAGTTTATCAAAGTCTAATTGTCGGAAGATAGAGTCCAATTCATTAGCCGAGTATCCTGCAGCATACATAGCACCTACCATTGCCCCCATACTTGTCCCCCCAATATAATCAATACGTACTCCTGCTTCCTCCAATACTTTTAACACTCCTATATGCGCTAATCCTTTCGCTCCACCTCCACTGAGCACTAAGCCTACTTTTAAGTCTTTATTAGAAGTATTTGACTGACTATAAACTATATAAGGAGTTATTATAAGGAGTATGATAAGTAATAAAATTCTCATACATTTTCTTCTTTTATAAACTTGGCACAAAGGTACAAATAATTGGTGAATTAACAAATTTTAAATTAGCAAGTTCCTATCACAACCCAATACTTTCGTTGGATACTTTTGCCTTTTGCTGAAACAAGAGTTTCTTCAAAAGGCAATTTTGTTATATCTTCAAAACCAGCTACTTTAAGTATTTCAGCTACTTCTTCAGCGGTATAAAACTGAAAACCTTCACGCGCAAAAGGCGTCTTCTCTCCCGTACTTTTATCTATAAAACCAATAGCTACTTTACCTTGTGAGCTGAGTAAAGCGCGAATCTTTTTGTAATAATATAATGGGTTTTCTAAAAAATAAAGGGTATTTACCGAAAAACATACATCAAAAGAATAATCGAAATTAGGGAGCTTATCAGCAGCTACCTCTAAAAAATGTACTTTTTTTTGACTAACTAAAACGTTGTTGTACTCAGTTGCTTCAGTTATCATTGCAGCAGAGGTTTCTACCCCTATATATTGTAGGGAACTTTCCTTGTTAAATAAATACGGGAGATGATTGCCATTACCAAAACCTATCTCTAAAACTTTTTGATGGGGTTGCAGTGCTAAACAATCAATAGTACAGTTTATCATAGCACTATTGGAAGCAAAAATAAAATCGCCTACTTCTTTGGCGTAGTCTCCTTCAGGGTGACGAAACAACTGTCCTAACAGACGCATATCAGTAATGGGAGGGGTCATTATTTCTTATAGTATTTCAATTAATTAGAACGGCAAAGTTACGATTTTTTGTATAATAATTTGTGTAGTTAGTAAAAACATAGTACTTTTACGCCTTTAAAATTAAAACATTAAGTTGAATTTAATCCTATTATCTATAAGATTATGAAGATATTAGTATGTATCAGTAGTGTTCCCGACACTACTTCTAAAATAAACTTTACGGAAGATAACAAACAGTTCAATCCTTCAGGGGTACAGTTTATTATCAATCCTAATGATGAGTTTTGCCTCACTAAAGCTATTATGCTTAAAGAACAATTAGGGGCAAGTGTTACCCTTGTGAATGTGGGAACACAAGAAACAGAACCAGTACTAAGAAAAGCTTCAGCTATAGGAGCCGACGATATCATTCGTATAGATGCCGCCCCTACTGATGCTTTTTTTGTAGCTACTCAGCTTGCAAGAGTTGCTAAAGAAGGTAATTATGACCTTATCATCGCAGGTAAGGAATCTATCGACTACAATGGTGGAATGGTAGGAGGTTATTTAGCTTCGCTTTTAAACCTTCCTTTTATAAACAAATGTATAGGTTTAGAAATTGAAGGCATCAAAGTAACTGCCCAACGAGAAATAGATGGCGGCAGAGAAAAACTAACTGCTACACTTCCTTTGGTAATTGCAGGGCAAAAAGGTCTTACTCAAGAGAAAGACCTCCGTATCCCCAATATGCGTAACTTAATGGCAGCACGCACTAAAGCAATCACGGTATTACCTGCTGAGGCTACCGATGTGAGGGTAACAACTGTAGGATTTGAGAAACTCCCTGCAAAACAACCTGTGAAAATGGTATCTGCCGATGATTTAGATACCCTTATTGATTTATTACACAACGAAGCAAAAGTAATTTAATTAAAAATGTCAGTACTCATATATATAGATTCCGAAAACGGAAAAGTGAAAAAAAGCGCTTTTGAAGTAGCTACCTATGCTCGTGCAATTGCCGATAAACAACAAACAAAAGTAGTAGCTGTAACTATAAATGTACCTCAACCTGAAGTATTAGCTGCTTATGGGGTAAATAAAGTGCTTAGCATTACCAATGACCAACTACAACATATTTCTGCCAATACACTCAATCATCTATTGCAACAAGCAGTAGCAAAAGAAAATAGTACAATAGTGGTATTTAGTGCTTCTTCACAAGCCAAAGAAGTAGCTCCTTTATTAGCTAATAGTTTGCAAGCGGGGTATGTATCTAATATCATTTCTTTACCTACTGAAGATTTTATTGTAAAAAGTAATGTGTTCTCAAACAAAGCGATTAGCCTTAGTCAAATCAATACCCCTATAAAAGTATTAGGATTAGCTCCTAATGCTTTTAAAATAGAAGAAAAAAATGTTGAACTTGCAGTAGAACCTTTTGCTCCTACACTTCCTGATAGTGATCAGGAGATACAAGTAATCACTACTGAGAAAACCTCAGGTAAAGTGTCGTTAGACGATGCTACTATAGTGGTTTCAGGAGGAAGAGGGTTGAAAGCAGCCGAGAATTGGCAGATAGTGGAAGGACTTGCTGAAGTATTAGGTGCAGCAACCGCTTGTTCTAAACCTGTCGCTGATATGGGATGGCGACCTCATTCTGAACACGTAGGACAAACGGGTAAACCTGTAGCGCCTAATCTCTATATAGCTATAGGTATTTCGGGAGCTATACAGCACTTGGCAGGAGTAAATGCCTCTAAAGTGAAATTAGTTATCAATTCTGATCCTGAAGCACCTTTTTTCAAAGCTGCCGATTATGGTGTTGTAGGTGATGCTTTTGAGGTAGTTCCTAAACTCATTGAAAAACTTAAAGCAAGACAATAACAAATAATCCAAACATTATAAACTTTGCCAAGGATTCTGTCCTTTGGCAAAGTTTTTATTTTTTATTTATTTCCCGATACAGAAGCGGGAAAATATGTTTCCTAAGACCTCCTCATTACTTACTTCTCCAGTGATACTGCCTAAATGATAAAGTGTTTCACGTATATCAATAGCTAATAAATCACCCGATAAATGCATTTGCATTCCTTCTTCTACTTTTTCAATAGCTTGTAAGGCATTGGAAAGAGCTTCGTAATGACGGATATTCGTTACTACAGTTGCCTTGCCAGTTTGACTAAGCGTTTGGGCATAATCAGCGAGAAAGTTCTTTAACTCAGTGATATTTTGCCCTTCTTTAGCTGATATTCTTAATAAAGTATCAGTATAGCCTTTGAGAGATTGTAGAATCTCATCATCAAAAGCAGTTGTCTCTTCTGATGATAAGTCTGTTTTGTTGTGTAGTAAAACATATTTAGCACCCTCTCGGTAGTTTTCCTTTACAAAAGTAGTGATTTCACTCACTGTATTATCTTTGTCGTCAAATAGAAATAATATCACTGAGGCTTTTTCTATTTTTTCTTTGGCTTTTTGTACCCCTATTGCTTCTATTTGATCTTGTGTGTCACGAATACCTGCCGTATCAATAAAACGAAAAGCAATACCTCCTATATGTAAGGTTTCTTCAATCGTATCACGAGTTGTGCCTGCAATATCCGATACAATAGCACGCTCTTCATTTAGTAAAGCATTGAGCAAGGTTGATTTGCCTGCATTGGGTTTCCCTACAATTGCCACAGGAATACCATTTTTCAAAACATTTCCTACTGAAAATGATTGGATAAGTGATGATAACGTAGTTTTAATAGTTTTTAAAAGGGTTTTAAACTGACTTCTATCAGCAAATTCTACATCTTCTTCCGAAAAATCTAACTCAAGCTCTATTAGTGAGGCAAAATTGAGTAATTCTTGTCGTAGTGCTTCTATTTCAGAAGTAAAGCCTCCACGCATTTGTTGCAAAGCTACTTGATGAGAGGCTTTACTATCAGAGGCAATTAGGTCGGCTACCGCTTCTGCTTGATTGAGTGCTAATTTGCCATTTAAGAAAGCGCGTTTAGTGAATTCTCCTGCTTCAGCCAAACGAGCGCCATTGGCTAAACACAATTTAATAACTTCTTCTACAATATAATTACTTCCGTGACAAGAAAACTCTACTACGGGTTCTCCTGTATATGATTTTGTACCTTTGAAAATAGTAGCCAAACACTCATCAATCACTTGGTTTTTAGCTTCTAAAGTTCCTAAATGTACTGTGTGGGAGGGAGCGTTGATTAAAGGTTTTTTGCTATAGCTCTTGAATATTCGGTCAGATATCTCTATAGCATCGACACCTGATAATCGAATAACAGCAATAGCTCCTATTCCCGAAGCAGTTGCTAAAGCAACAATAGTATCGCTCGTATATATTGTATTTTTCTTATTCATAGTAAGTGATATTTGTTTTTTCGATGTACAACAATCGATTATTTTCATCGGTTACAACTTCTTCAACCAAATTTCCTATAATATCATAAGAGTATGTGTGGTTTTCAATGCTTGTTTTGTTATTTCTATTGGTATAAATGTATTGTACTAATTTATTCTTATCATTGTATTGTTTAGTATATGAATAGATTAGTGTATCGTTTTTATATTGTTTATAGGTATAGGTATTATGAGAATCATCATATACTTCTTCTGTACAAAAGGCATTAGTAGTCATAAAATCCTCTTTTGTTTTCTTGAGGATTCTGCCCTCTGTATCCTTAATAGTATGAATACTCTGTAGCAATTCTCCTTTTTCATTAAAGAATTGTTCTAAAGTTTCGCCTGTGTTAGGATAGGAATACAAAGTATAATTTTTGAAAGATTCTGAGGTACTATCACATCTTATGACTTTACCTTTAGCATCATACGTGAAAACATAGGTAGTATAATATTGTAGAGTATTTAAATATTGCTTTTGCACTAATATATTACCTTCCCTATTATATTGATAAATATTACTTTCTATAATTTTCTTCTTACCGTCCTCAAATATAGCATCTTCAGTGAGATTACCTTTTTTATCGTATTGATAAACTTCTTTTCTGTACAATTTGCCGCTTGCATTGTATTCAAAAATACTTTTAAACTTACCATAAGAGTGGTATTCATTTTCAGTCCTTTTCTTTAGATTTTTCATATCATCATAATATATTACTTTAGTGATTAAATCCTTTTTATTGTAAAAACTTATAGTTATTTCTTTCAGTTCATTTTCACTGTACTCCTCATCTCTCACACTACGAGCTTTTTTGTTATGAGTATAATGATGTATAGTATAAGTATTTTTACTTTCATCATAAAATACTCTTTCTAACAAATATCCTTCTTTATCATAATGATGGGTAAATTTATACAGATTTTTATTTACTGAACTATCAATTTTGAGGAGTTCTGTTTGTATAGTTTTTACTTTCCCCTTATAGTCTTTAGCATCGGCAAAAAGAGACAGAAATTGAGCTTTTGTTATCAAAGGGATCACTCCTAAAATAATAAGAAATAGTTTGTTAAAATTCATAATTGTGTATTAGTGAGGCGACAAAAGTACGAAAAAACTTGCTAATTCAAAAAAAAATAGTACCTTTGCCCCCGATTTGGAGTAACCTCTGGCGAGAGTCGTGAATGTTGCCCAATGATAACATAATTATTTTATATTTTTTATGGAACCATTATTAAAGTACGTACAAGACAACTTTATTGAGAAAAAAGAATTCCCAGAATTTTCAGCAGGTGATACTATCACTGTGTATTATGAAATCAAAGAGGGAGACAAAAAACGTACTCAGTTTTTTAAAGGTGTTGTAATACAACGCAAAGGTCACGGCGTGACAGCTACATTTACCATTCGCAAAATGTCTGGTACAGTAGGGGTAGAACGTATCTTCCCTATCAATATGCCTGCCCTTCAAAAAATTGAAGTAAACAAAAAAGGTAAAGTTAGACGTGCTCGCATCTATTACTTTAGAGGACTTACAGGTAAAAAAGCCCGTATTAAAGAAGTTCGCTAAAAGAAAATTGATGAACAACATAAAAGCAAAGAGTAAAGTATGCCTTTCTCTTTGCTTTTTTTCATTTACTAATGACTAAATGTCTAATCCCTAACACTTAAACATTTGTACGCAATACTCGACATAGAAACTACGGGAGGTAAATACGATGAAGAAGGTATTACCGAAATTGCTATTTATCAATTTGATGGACATACTATTACTGATCAGTTTATCTCTCTTATCAATCCCGAACGCCCTATACAAGACTATGTTACTAAACTTACAGGCATTAACAACAAGATGTTGCGCAATGCACCAAAGTTTTATGAGATAGCCAAACGCATAGTGGAGATTACAGAAGGGTGTATCATTGTTGGGCACAATGCCGCCTTTGATTATCGCATTTTGCAAACAGAATTTCGCCGTTTAGGATATGAGTACATCAAAACAACACTCTGTACAGTAGAACTCTCACAACAACTCATTCCTGATAAAGAATCGTATAGCTTAGGAAAATTAGTGCGTTCTTTAGGTATCCCGATGAGTGAACGCCATCGTGCTTCGGGCGATGCTATGGCTACCCTCAATCTTTTTAAATATTTACTTGAAAAAGACACTAAAAAGAGTATTATCACCGCTTCAGTAAAAAATGATGTACGCTTAGAAATGGCTTCACGACACCTAAAAATACTCGATGCACTCCCTGAAACCTTAGGCGTATTCTATATTCACAACGAAGAAGGTAAAATTATCTATGTAGGAAAACATAAAAACATCAAAGGACGGGTGAACCAATTGCTCACCTCTCCCTCTAAACGCGATAGATATTTGCAACGCCATACTTATAAGGTAACTTATGAAGAAATGGGAAATGAACTCATTGCAACCCTTAAAGAATTAGAACTTATACAACTTAACAATCCTAAATGTAACAACCGGAGTATTGATAAATTAAAGAATATCAACTATATACTTACTTCTCATTACAACAAAAGAGGATACCTCTGTTTTTCTATAGAATTATTGCAATCGCAAAACAATTTTATCACTACTTTTGAAACACTAAAAGAAGGATTGTTTTTTTTGAAGCGCATAGAAAAAGAATTTCAACTCAACGAAGTAGATTTCTATAACGAATCTCCTGAAATATACAATAAACGAGTTAAAGAAATTTTTGCTAAATACGGACTACAAAATGAAGATGTAGCAATTGTAGATAAAGGCAGAGTAGTAGGTGAAAAAAGTATGATTTTAGTAATAGATGGCAATATCAAAGGGTATGGATTTTTAAATCTGAACTACCAACTCACACAACGTTCTATTTTAGAAACCCTTATCACTCCTTTAGCCAATTCTTTACTCAACCGACACCTTTTACACTCTTATCTCCGTAAGAACTCCAAGGTAAAGGTACTCAAACTAAGCGAACAAAAACCTTATCATAATGAATAAACATTTTTTTATTACACTCTTAGGAACTGCTGTTTTGGTAAGTTGTAACTCAACGAACAATGAAAGTGCCACAGCATTAAAGGAATCGGCTGAAAAGATTTCAAAACTTACTGATTCTATCAAAAAGATTGACGAACAACGCCTTGAAGCATTGAATTTCAGTCTTGAAACTAATGAATTAGCACAACAATATTTTGAAGATTTAAAAATTGACAATCCTTCACAAATTGTTATGAATGCGCTAATGGAGATGAATGTAAAGGATCATAACCCTTACATCAAATCAGAGTCTAACGGCAAATTCTTATTTAATAAAATAAGAATACTCAATGAAAAATGGGTGATTTGTGAATTTACTGATGGTGAATTGTGGGGCGACCTGCTTTTGGAATACCACATTGATGGCAACCAAAATGTTACCTTTAAAGCCCTAGATGAGGTCATCCACCCTAAATAAATGCGAAGCTATACCATCTGAGAGGAATCTGCCTTTGCGCGTTACTTTCAGATGGTTTTCTTCTATAACTAAAAGCTCATCGGCAAGGTACTTCTGTGCTTGCTGTAATAAATATTGGTTATAATCTTCCCCAAAAAAAGTTTTTACTTCTTCTAAATCAATTCCTACCATCGTTCGTATACGCGTAATAATAAGTTCGTTATATCGGTTGTTGAGGGTAAGTTCTTCTTTTTCCTGAGGTAATATTCCCTGCTGTATTTGTTGTATATACTTAATGTTATGAGCAATATTCCAACTGCGTTCTTTTCCATTAAAACTATGAGCTGAAGGACCTATCCCCATATAAGGTTTGCCAAACCAATACGCTGTGTTATTCTTACTAAAATACCCCTCTTTACCAAAATTTGAAAACTCATATTGTATAAACCCTTCCTTTTCAAGAGTGTCTATCAGTATTTGAAAGTGTGTATAGGCTTGCTCATCGTTTATAGGTGGTATTTTTCCCGTAGCTATAAACTTGTGCAAAGCTGTTTTTTCTTCTACTGTAAGTGCATAGGCTGAGATATGTGGAATATCAAAAGACAGCGCCTTATTGATATTCTCCTGCCAACGTTCCTTACTCATTCGAGGAATGCCGTAAATCAAATCAATCGTGATATTATTAAAATACTGTGGAGCTATCTGTAATAAAGTCTCTACTTGGCTTACCGTATGCACTCTGTTCATCAATTGTAAGTCCTCTTCAAAAAACGATTGTACTCCTATACTTAGTCTATTGATACCCAAAGAGCGCAATTGTTCTAACATTTGTTGGGGAGAGGAGTCTCTAAAAAAGTCATCAGGATTAGCCTCTAAGGTAATTTCGGCTGTGGGGCTTACCTTGTTATGTGTGAAGATTGTATGAAAAAGCTGTTGTAATTCGTCATACGAAAGGATACTGGGCGTCCCTCCTCCTAAGTAGACTGTTTGTAATTCACTATTTATAGCTTCATCCTTGCGCAAAATGAGTTCCTCACAAAGGGCATTTACCATTTCTTCTTTTCTTTTCAGAGTAGTTGAAAAATGGAAATCACAATAATGACAAGCACGTCTACAAAAGGGAATATGAATGTATAAGCTATACAAAGTGAAGTATTTTTTAACCTATACGGTCTTGATTTTGTTTTACAAAAGCATCCCAACCACTATAGTTTTGCTGTTTTTGTGCCTTACCACCATTAAAAAAGTGACAAACAGCCACCGCCAGACCGTCGGTTGCGTCAAAGTGTTTGGGGAGTTCTTTTATGTTTAGAAGTTGTTGAAGCATTTTGGCTACTTGTTCCTTGGAAGCACTACCGTTGCCCGTAATAGCCATTTTTACCTTTTTAGGTTCGTATTCAGTAATAGGGATTTCGCGCGATAAACCTGCTGCCATCGCTACTCCTTGAGCTCTCCCTAATTTCAACATTGATTGAACGTTTTTACCAAAGAAAGGTGCTTCAATAGCTAATTCATCAGGTTTATAGGTGTCTATCAGTTCTAAAGTACGATTGAAAATCACACTTAGTTTTAAGTAGTGATTGCTGTATTTACTGAGTTGAAGTTCATTCAGTTGTAAGAGTTTCATAGTATCTCTTTCCACCTGAATAAGTCCAAAGCCCATAATAGTAGTACCAGGGTCGATACCTAAAATAACACGTTCCAAAAGCTACTACAGATTATTTAACGTTAATTTTAATAGGGAGTTCAAATTGAGTGCTTACATTTTGTCCATTTTTAGTAGCGGGGGCAATAGCATCGTTATCAGACAACATTGATAGATTAGCGCGCAAAGAATCCTCAAAACTTTCGTTTTCGGTGCTGAGTAATTCTTTAGTTTTCTCATCAGCTTTAATATCTATGAGCACTATTTTTCCGATATTATCTACTTTTATGTTGAGAATAACACTATCTTTAATAGGTTCAGACACTTCGTAAGGGTCTTTTCGCAAGCGTTCTTCAAAGAGAGCTGCAAAAGTTTTCTCAAAGCATTCTTTTTGAGTAGGTTTAGTAGTAGCGGTATCGCATACCCCTTTAAAAATAGGGTAAGTATCTACATCTTCTTTTATTACTTCATCAAATTTAATCTTAGCAAGAGAGTCTAATTTTTTTTGTAACTCAGCTTCTTTCTGTTCAGGAGTGAGTTGAGATCCATTCTTTTTGCAAGAAGCAAAAGCTAAGAATAAAGCTAAAAAACAAAAGTAAAATTTCATAATTGAATGTGTATTAAATGTTTTTAGGGCTCAAAAGTATTACAAAAAAATGATTTATAAAAATAAATCGTTTATTTTTTGAGGTTTTAAAGTGTAATTTACAGAGTAGTTTGATATATAAATCACTGATAATAAGATAAATATAATTATTTTAAACTTATTTTATAACGTTGTTTTCTTTGTTGTAAATAGTCCTTACGATACCATCGGCGAGACCAATACGAGGTACGTGAACAATCTCAGCTCCCGACCATTTCATTGCATTAGTGAATACAGTGAGAGCATAGAGGATTACGTCGGCGCGATCGGGATTGAATCCTAAGAGCCTAATACGTTCTTCATAAGAAAAACCAGAAACATAGTTGTGATAATCGGTGAGATACTGATAGCTAAGAGGTTCACCTTCTTTACTATTAGAGTTCTTATGGATTTTATTGATATTTCCGCCAGAGCCTATGGCTTCTATATGTTCACAATCTTTAGTGTGTTTTTTTATCCATTTTTCAACATCTTCCCACGTTTTGTCGCTCACCTTGTTATCTAATAAGCGCACTGTACCAATAGGGAATGAACGCGATTTTTTTACTTTCCCTTTAGAAAAGACAGTGAACTCAGTGCTACCTCCTCCCACATCTATATATAGGTAATCTTTATCTTTTTGTATCAAACTTGAAATATCGGTAGAGGCAATGATGCTCGCCTCTTCAGCGCCATCTATAATTTCAATGCGTACTCCAGTGCGTTTATAAACCTCATCGGCTACTTGTTGTCCATTAGTAGATTCACGCATTGCCGAAGTAGCGCAAGCACGATAGTTTTCTACTTGATTTATTTTCATCAGCAAGCTAAAGGCTTGCATAGCATCAGCTAATCTATCAGTATTTTCAGGAGAGATAAGTCCATCTAAAAACACATCAGCTCCCAAACGGATAGGAACACGTACTAAGCTCGCTTTGGTAAATTTTGGGGCTTCATTAGGTTCTTCTAAAACGTTAGAGATGAGCAATCTCACCCCGTTAGACCCTATATCTATAGCTCCTAACTTTTTGATATTCATATTGTAATTATTTATCTTTATCTGCTTCTAAAGCACGTACTTTCAGAGGGTTTTTAGTTAGTTCGGCATATTCTTCCCGATTTCTGAATACATCTAAAGCGGTGTAAATAGCATGGCGGAATGACTCAGGATCGGCAATACCCTTACCTGCTATCTCGTAAGCAGTACCATGATCGGGGGAAGTGCGTACTTTGCTAAGTCCAGCTGTGTAGTTCACACCACTACCAAAAGCAATGGTTTTGAAAGCTATAAGACCTTGATCATGATAAGGAGCAAGCACAGCATCGTAGTTGCGATAAGTTTGAGAACCAAAGAAACTATCGGCAGCAAAAGGACCAAATACTAATATATTTTCATCGAAGTACAGTTTTTTTAAGGCAGGGCGTAGCACTTCATCATCTTCATTGCCAATAACCCCTTTGTCTCCACAATGAGGATTGATACCTAATACAGCTATTTTAGGGCGTTGCAAGCGGAAATCTTTGATGAGAGATTCATTCATCAAACGAGCTTTCTCCATAATGAGTGATTCGGTAATGAGAGAGGATACGTCTTTTAGAGGCACGTGATCTGTAAGTAATCCTACCTTTAAGTCTTCACTTACCATAAACATTAGGCTGGTTCCATTGAGTTCTTTGGCTAAGTAATCGGTGTGACCAGGGAAGTGAAAATTATCAGACTGGATGTTGTTTTTATTGATAGGAGCAGTTACTAATACATCAATTTCGTTATTTTTAAGAGCTTCTACAGCAGCCTGTAACGATAGGAAAGCATATTTTCCACCTTCTTCAGTTTCCTGACCAAAGGTAACTGTAGGAGTTTCTTTCCAGCAGTTGAGTACATTTAGTTTACCTTCAATGGCGGCATCTACACTATCGATGCCTTGAAAATTAGCCATTGTATTGAAATGTTTCTTTTGGAAAGAAACTAATTTATTAGAAGCAAAAATAATAGGGGTACACAATTCCAATATTTGGTGGTCTTCAAAGGTTTTGAGGATAATCTCAAGCCCTATTCCATTCATATCACCAATGGAAATGCCTACTTTTATCAGTTTATCTTTCATAAAAATTGAGATGTTTTTTAGGGTATTATTCTTCTTTTTGATTGTAGAATACGGTTATTTTAGGTAGGCGTTTTTCTACTTCTTCATATTGTTGAGTAGTAAAATTACGGTTGTTTATATACAAAACCCCTTTCCATAGTACTTTTTCGACAGATTTTATAAACTGTTTGAAATCAAGAGGGTTGTTGTTAATATTTACGTAAGTTAAATGAGGATTTTCAGCTAATGCTTGAGGTAATTTGGTAAGATTGTTTGCATTGAAATATACGTTTTCCAAGTGTTGCAAACGCCCTATAGAGGCAGGAACTTCAGTAAGTGCAGCATTGCGCAAAGATAGTTCTTCGAGCAAAGGCAATTTGTCGAAATTATCAGGAAGAGTTTTGATTTTATTTTTAGTGTCGAACTGACTAATGATGAGTGATTTCAGTTTAGACAAGGCAAATACTTGTTCAGGGAAAACAATTAATTCAGCTCCTTCAAACTTTAAATTTTCTAATTGTTGTAAGTTGATGAGAGAATTAGGAACTTCGGTTATAGGATTATAGACGTCTAAGGTTTGTAGAGCAGAAAGATGACCAATATTTTCGGGGAGTTTAGTGAGGTTGTTGAGACGCAACACTAATGTTTTTAGTGATTTATTTTCAGCACTCAATTCAGGAAAAGTAGAGATGCCTACTTCTTTTATTTCTAAATACTCTAATTGATTTGCCTCGGTGAGTAGTTTTTTTAACAAAGTTTCATTTAATTGTACTTGGTCGTTGCTATATATCTTTACTTCTTTAAATTTAGTAAAGTTAGTTTTTATCAATTCATCAACCGAGTTGAAATTTAGGTCGTTACCATCAGAAGTAGCAATGTTTACTCGTATAGATTGCGCTTGAGTAAACATAGGAATTGCTATGATAAAGGAGCATAAAAGTTGTTTTATTTTTTTCATTGTTCTATTTTTTATCTGTAAATAATTATTACTTTTGTACTTTCAGAGTGCAAAGATATAAAAAATATGAGAGTAACACAAACTTATTCTTTTCACAGTAATGGTAAATTACTTATCACAGGTGAATACGCGGTGCTTGATGGGGCACTTGCTTTTGCCCTTCCTACTCGAAAAGGACAAACATTAGAAGTAACTGAAAATGATGTGCAAGGAGGTTGGCAAGCCTTTGATAGCAATGGTAATTTATGGTTTGATAGCGCTGTGCTCACAACAGATGCTGACCAGAAAGTGGCTCAAACTCTACAAAAGATACTCACTACAGCAGCAGAACTCAATCCTGATTTTAAAAACAAATGGATGTATTCACAAGTGCAAACACATTTAGAATTTCCTCGTTTGTGGGGGTTAGGAACATCTTCTACACTTATCAATAACATAGCCCAGTGGGCAACAGTAAACCCGTATGAACTTCTATTTAAGAGTTTTGGTGGTAGTGGTTATGATATTGCTTGTGCTAAGAGTCAAACTCCTTTATTATATCGTCTTCAAGAGGATAAACCCCATAGTTACCCCTTGCGTTTTCTTTTCCCTCATACCCACTATATTTACTTTGTTTATCTCAACCAAAAACAAAATAGCCGAGAAGGTATTGCACGCTATCGCTCAGTAAGTAAAAGCAAACGCAAACTCGCTGAGAGTATCACACACCTTACAGAACACCTTGTATTAGCTTATACCATAGCCGATTTTTGCGCTATACTTAATGAACACGAAATGCTCATCAGTGAGTATCTCGGTATTCCCACAGTGAAAGAATATCTTTTCTCTGATTATAAAGGTACAGTAAAGAGTTTAGGAGCTTGGGGAGGAGATTTTGTATTAGCTATTTCAGAAACTGAAGATACACCGAATTATTTTTCATCTAAAGGTTTTGATATTTGTATTCCTTATGATGAAATGGTGTGAGAAAGTAAATACACTTTGTAGGAATAGAAAGTTTATAGAGTGCAACACAAGAGAAATTTAAAAACTTTATAGAAGTTCAAAAATTTTTTAACATTGGGGTCTATTTTTATTGTTTATCCATCTGAACAGTGCGAATAGGAAATGGTATATTTATATTATGTGCATCAAAACACTTCTTGATAGCCATTATAGCTTCTGATTTATACAGAAAAGACTCAGAAAGTTTCTTGGAAGGAATGGTAAAATATACGATAAAATTGATAGCACTATCGGCAAACTCAGTATAATAAAAAGAAATAGCCGTATCAAGCTCTTTTTGTTGCATCATCTTCCGAATAGTAGTCTCAGTGAGTATTTTCACCTGTTCTAAATCCGATTCATAACCTACACCACAAGTTACTAATACATTGGCTGTATCACTTTCAGAATAATTTTTCATAGGATTATCTACTATAAGCTTATTGGGTATAGAAACATAGTTCCCGTCAGCCATTTTAAGCTTGATAGTACGCAAATTTATATCTTCAATAGTTCCTGTATAGCCCATAGTTTCAATTTGATGCCCTATACGAATACTCTTGCTAAAAGATAAAGTAATGCCTGAAAAAGTATTGCTAAGCGTTCCTTGTAAAGCCAAACCGATAGCTAATCCAGCTACTCCAGCCCCTGCCAAAATGGTTTTGAACATATTTTCGAGATCTAAAATATTTAACGAAAACATAAAGAAGGTAATAACTACTAAAACAGAAATAATATTACCAAGCATTATGCGCGAAGAAGGTTTTACACCGCGCCTTTCTAAGATACGAATGGCTATTTTTTTGATAAGTCTAGAAAGATAAAAGCCCAAAATAAAAACTAATAAAGCTATTACAATATTAGGTGTTTTATCGATGAAGAGTTGAATCCATAGATGTATTTTTTTAGTGAATACTTCTATAATATTAATATAATCATTTACTATTCCGTTTTTCATTGAGTCTAATGAGTTTATTTTATCAGCTGGCAAAAGTACAAAATATATTGTTGATAGTCACTTTTTTGTTATTTATTACATAAATGAGGCTGTCTGAAAAGATTAGACAGCCTCATTTATGGAAGTTATATTCGTTTATTAACGTGAATAATTAGGAGCTTCTTTGGTGATGGTAATATTATGGGGGTGGCTTTCGGTAATTCCGCTTGCAGTGATGCGCACAAAGCGACTCACGGCTTGCAACGTTTCGATATCCTTGGCACCACAGTATCCCATACCTGCGCGCAAGCCTCCGATGAACTGATGCATACTTTCTTGTAGTTCGCCTTTGTATGCCACGCGCCCTACAATGCCTTCGGGGACAAGTTTTTTGATATCGTCTTCTACATCTTGGAAATAGCGGTCTTTACTACCTTGGTTCATCGCTTCTACCGAGCCCATACCGCGATAAGATTTGTATTTTCTGCCTTCAAAAATGATAGTTTCCCCCGGTGATTCCTTAGTGCCAGCAAGCAGAGAGCCAAGCATCACACTATTGGCACCTGCGGCGATAGCTTTTACGATATCGCCGGTGTAGCGAATGCCTCCGTCGGCAATCACAGGGATTCCTTTGCCTTTAAGAGCGTTTGCGACGTTCATCACCGCTGATAATTGAGGATAACCCACACCTGCTACCACTCTGGTAGTACATATAGAGCCTGGACCTATGCCTACTTTCACTGCATCGGCGCCATTTTCGGCTAAATAAAGGGCGGCCTCGGCAGTGGCAATGTTTCCTACCACTACTTCTAAGTCGGTAAACTTGCTTTTTACGGCATTAAGAGCATTCACTACGCCTTTTGTATGTCCGTGAGCTGTATCGATAACTACGGCATCAACTCCTGCTTGTACAAGAGCTTCGGCACGGTCTACTACATCGGCAGTAACGCCTAAGGCTGCTGCTACGCGCAAGCGTCCTAAGCTATCTTTGTTAGAAATAGATTTTTCTTGCAAGTTGGCAATATCTCGGAAAGTAATAAGACCTACTAATTTGTAGTTTTTATCTACTACGGGGAGTTTTTCTACCTTACTGCGTTGTAAAATACCCTCAGCTTCCTTCATAGAAGTGCCTTCGTTGGCAATCACGAGGTTTTTAGAGGTCATTACTTCAGTTATAGGGCGATTATTATCGTGTTCAAAGCGTAAATCGCGGTTAGTTACAATGCCTTTTAAGATTCCGTTAGCATCAACAATAGGTATACCACCAATACTATTTTCTTTCATACAGCGTTTTGCATCACTCACCTTACTGTTTAACGGAAGCGTAACAGGGTCGATAATCATACCGCTTTCGGCACGTTTTACTTTGCGTATTTGTTTAGCTTGCTCCTCAATAATCATATTTTTGTGGAGTACCCCTATGCCTCCTTCGCGTGCCATAGCTATAGCCATAGCAGCTTCGGTTACAGTGTCCATAGCTGCTGAGATAATAGGTACATTCAAAGTGATATTACGGGTAAAATGTGAAGTTATCGACACTTCACGAGGTAATATCTCAGAATAATTGGGGATTAGAAGGACATCATCATAGGTAAATCCTTCATTAATAATTTTATCTTGGAAATTCATTTAAAAAAGAGAATTTAGTTGCGTGCAAATGTACTTCTTTTTTTATATATGAAGCAAATTTTTTCTGAGTATTTTTCTTTTATTGACTGTTTTTTGGTAAGAAAAACACCTATCAGTTTCGGTAAACTTTCAACTGATAAGTGTTTTGTTATATGATAATGAAGAAAATTTTTTAAAAAGTATAGGTTACTCCAAAATGAACTCCTATAGATGAGTAAGGCGCATCAGGAGCTCCCTTGCCTTCCCAACTATAAGTATCTTCCAATAGAGGTGATATTTGAGTTGCCAATTGTTTCAACGCTACTGTTTGAGGAGATGCTGGAGCATTTTGTAGAGTTACCATATAACCTTTGAACTCTTGAAGACTAATTGTAGAAGTAGTGCCTGCTATAGTGCGAGTAGCTGAGAAATCTTTTAGTTTAGATTCCTTGCGAGGTACATTGATGTTAAGATATTCTCCTTCTACAAAAAAAGCTACTCTATCAGCTACTTTAAAACGATAGCCTATTCCTCCTATAAAACCAAAAGGTATTTTTCCGTGGAAATTATTATTAAAATCAGCTTTCATATCTACCATAGTTGTTGAAGGAGCCATTGGGTTAAACATTCTCAAAGGTAATTTAGCATTAAGTTCTGTTTGTATTTCGGTTTTACCACCTATTTTGGTAACACCTCCAGCACGTACATACAAATTATCAGTAATATTGAATACTAATGAAAGGGAAGCTCCATAAGCACGACCGTGTCCCTTCATATTCAATATTTGGTTTTTATTGGTAGGCATATCCTCACCGTAGAGATAACCTAAAGCTAATTCAGCTCCCCAACGTTTATGGAAGAAATAACCTCCGCTCAATTGCGCTTGATAACCTTCTCCATAACTTCCTTTTAAATCGGTGATAGCAGTAGCATTAGTAGCGTCTCTACCTAATGTCTTTTCATGAGCTTTAAATCCATACCCACCACTCACTGAAATGTATGCTTGTGAGTAGATAGCTGTTGCTCCCCAAACGAAAGCAATGACACATAATAATGTTTTTCTCATTTGTTAATTATATAATTTCATTTATTTTTTCAGTAGGGCGCCCTATTACAGCTTTATCCCCTACCACAACAATAGGGCGTTCAATAAGCTGAGGGTATTCTACCATCGCTTCTATAATTTGTTCATCAGTAAGTGTTTTTTCTTTAAAATGTTCTTTCCAAACATTTTCTTTAGTACGAACTAATTCAATAGGAGATAGTTGTAATTTAGTAAGTAGTTCTTTAATTTGTTCTTTAGAAATACCTTCTTTGAGGTAATCTACTACTTTATATGCCTTATTAGCTTCTTTTAAAAGCTCCAAAGCACAACGTGATTTGGAGCATTTAGGATTGTGATATATTTGTATCATAAACAATTTATTGATTTGTGAATTTGCTAATTAGCAAATTACTACTTCTACCCCTCTTTTTTCGAGTTCTTCTACAAACTCGGGGTCTACATTGCTATCAGTGATGAGCATATCTATTTTTTCGACGTAACAGATGAAGCCAAAACCGCGTTTATGTATTTTTGAGGAATCGGCGAGGACGATAGTTTTATCTACACGTTCCATCATTTTTTTGTTGAGATGAGCTTCTCCTACATTGGTAGAACTCAATCCATAATCGAGATCTATACCTTCTATTCCTAAGAATAAAGTAGTACAAGAGAAGTTGCTAAGAGTTTCTTCGGCGAGTACACCTATAGTAGAAGTAGAGTTTTTGCGTACCTCACCTCCTAAGTGGATGGTGTTTACATTAGGGTTTTTACATACTTCTAAGGCAACCCTTAATGAAGGGGTTAACACAGTAAGATTACGGAAACCATAAAGTTTTTGAGCTAATAAATTAACTGTAGTTCCTGATGAAAGTATGATAAACTCATTTTCTTTGATAAAGTCTAACGCTTTAGTAATAATACGCGTTTTTTCCTCTACATTTTGAGTTTCTTTCTCAGTTATTGTTTGATCAAACACATAGCGCATTTGCTTGCTAGCACCTCCGTGAGTACGATGGAGGTAACCTTCTTGTTCTAAGAGCGTTAAGTCTTTACGTATAGTAACTACCGAAACTTTAAGCTTTTCACTCAGTTCATTTACGCTGATGTACTTTTTGGTTTCTAAGCTCTCCAAAATCTTAGACTGTCGTTCATTAAGTACTTTCATATTTTATAATTTTATTAATATTCGTGTTGGAAAAAGTTCATTTAAAAAAGTCTTATATTAACATTTTTGGGGCAAAATTAAACATTATACTGAAAAAAACAAAAGTTTTAGAAATAAAAAAATGCTATTGCACTTAAACACAACAGCAATAATATTTTTATAATACAGATAATTAAGGTTTTAACATTAAGCTAAAAGCATTTCTAAAATCTTGTAACAGAGGGTTTTCTTCTAATAATCGTTCATATTTATCCTCAGGACTTACTGCTATTTTTTTAGCAATTTCTTCATTCACTTTTATTTGAATATTCATATCATAGTTGCGTAATGATCTATGTAGATAATCCAACAAATGATGTTCTATATTCAATATTCCTGTTTTTGCAGTATTACTTGATACTTCTAAATCAATAGTAGTTCCTTCTAATTTCAAATTAGCTATTTTTAGAATGGAGGCTTGTATACGCTCTCCTTTTGCAAGTAATTCTTCTATATAATTATCCCAATAGTGTTGAAAAGTTTCTTGAGTAAATGTTTCTTTAGGTAAAGAATTAGGGTCTATTATAATCTCTTTATTGCTCTTTTGGTGTTCCGTTTTTACGTGTACACTTTTGATAGAAAATCCAGAAACTACATTATGTCGTTGTTCTTTACTAATAGAAGGAATATTAGGAATAGGAGAAGCGGTAGTTATAGTAGGCTGTGATGGTTGGACTACTTTTGTAACCTCATTAGAGGGTTGTTCTTGTCTATTAAAAACGTAAGCCGGAATTACGAAGCGTCCATCATTTTTTTTTTATCTCCTTGGTAGGTTATAGAGGCGAGTTGCATTAAAGCTATTTCTACCAATAGTCGCTGGTTCTTGCTGGTGCGATATTTCAGGTCGCAATCGTTTGCAATAGCAATGGCGTCCATTAAGAAAGGAACAGTTGCACGAGCACTTTGCTCGGTATATTTTTTCTGAGTCTCCTCTCCTACTTCCATTAGAGTTATGGTAGTAGGATTTTTACATACCATTAAATCACGGAAATGGCTTGCTAAACCAGCTATAAAGTGATTGCCATCAAACCCTTGTGCTATCGTATCGTTGAATGCTACTAACAACTCTGGAAGTTTATTGTCTAAAATAAGGTCGGTTACTTTAAAATAGACTTCATAGTCGAGTACATTTAGTATTTCGGAAGTAGCTTGTCGAGTAATTTTCTCTCCTGAAAAACTCACTACGCGGTCAAAGATAGAAAGGGCATCACGCATAGCTCCGTCAGCTTTTTGTGCGATGATTTGTAATGCTTCATCTTCGGCTTCTATTCCTTGTTGTTGGGCTATATACTTTAGATATTCTCGAATATCATTAATTGTAATGCGTTTGAAATCAAATATTTGACAACGTGATAAAATGGTAGGGATAATTTTGTGTTTTTCCGTAGTAGCAAGGATGAAGATAGCGTGTTTAGGTGGCTCTTCTAAAGTCTTTAGAAAAGCGTTGAAAGCAGAAGGAGATAACATGTGTACCTCATCAATAATATATACTTTGTATTTGCCTACTTGCGGAGGAATGCGTACTTGTTCAATGAGTTTGCGTATATCGTCTACACTATTATTAGAAGCAGCATCGAGTTCAAAAATATTGAAAGCAAAGTCATTTTCATCTTCCATTCCAGAAGTTTGCTCATTTATTTTTTTAGCTAAAATACGTGCACAAGTAGTTTTTCCTACACCACGTGGTCCTGTGAAAAGAAGTGCCTGTGCCAAGTGATTGTTTTCAATGGCGTTGAGGAGGGTATTGGTAATCGCTTGTTGTCCTACCACATCACGAAATGATTGAGGACGATATTTGCGTGCTGATACTACAAAGTGGTTCATTGTTATTGTTTGTTAGTTTGATAAGTACCAAAGATGAGGTTAGATTCCACTAACTTATTACCATCTTCTTTTAGGAGTACTAAGTTACTAATTGTTATTTGATGATCATAACGCAATAAAGTCCCTGTATTTTCGTTGTAAATAGGACGAGTTGCGATAGTAACTGTTCCTCCTGTAGCTTCGCTATTAAAAGTAATCTGAGGAGAAGCTGGGTATATGGTATTACAAAAATAACTACTGTTTACTGCATCACTAAAGGTGCGGTAATAGAGCTTATAGTTATTGGGTATTGTACCTGTAACTGTTTTTTCTTTATTTTCTAAGACACCTGCAGGAATTGTGAGATAAAGAGCTTGTTTTTGATTATACTTATACAGAAAATCAACAGCGGTATCATTTGCTCTACAAGAAAGAACATCAGAATTTTCAAAAGAGATAGATTCGACCTCCATATCACCATCGTTGCAAGCCATCGCGAAAAGCCCTATTATAAAAGCAAATAAAAGTATTTTTCTATTCATTCAAGTTTAATATTTTGGCAAAGATATAAAAAAATAATATATAAAAGCCTATTATTTAAGAAAAAGGAGCTAACACAACTTCTAACCCGTTGATTTCAGGGGTAATAGGTATTTGACATCCTAACCTACTATTAGGTTTTACGTGAAAAGCTTCAAAAAGCATTGCTCGTTCTTCTTCACCCATTTCAGGTAGTGTAACTTCGTTTTCATTTTGTACATAGCACTGACAAGAAGCACACATTGCCATACCTCCACAAATACCTATTTCGCCATCTTGAGCGATTTCGTAAGCACGCATTACTTCCATTAGGTTCATATTCATATCGGTAGGGGCTTCTATTTCGTATAGAAGCCCCTCGCGATCGGTTATTTTTAGATGTATTTCGTTCATTTATTTAGCAAAGTATTCTATTTTGCGAACACGGGCACAAATTGGTTTATCATTTTCAAACATTAATATTTGAGTCCAATTTCCCATTTTGTCAAAAGTATAACGATACTTATAGTTAAGTTCTTTTGTAATATATGAGGTGAGTAGATTATGTTCATCATATACTTTAGTAGAGGCTACTTCTGTACGGGTTTTTATTACTTGAGTTTCTCCAGATTTATTGAACATATAGTTGGTTTCTATATAAAAATTGGGGTCATCGGTAGCAGTACAAATTGATTGGATAAGACGTCCTGCTTTATTATATTTATAAGTACAGATAGTTTCTTGACTTGAGGCGTTCAGGAATTTAGCTTTAGAAAGTAACCCTTCTTTGTTGTATTCGTTTTCGGTTTTCAAATACACATTTTTGTTTAGTACTTTATCCTCTGTTTCAGACACTTTATTAAGTTGGTTGTACTTGTAAGATTTTTCACGTGTATACTCTGGACGTATTTTCTTTTCTAACACGAGATTTTTTTCTTCATACAATTGTATATCTTTTTCTAAAGCTGAATTACTCGCTACTTTGTTTCTCTCAATACAATTGCCTAAATCATCATATTTGTAGGTAATAGTAATGAGCCATTCATTGGTATTGCCGTCAGTTTCATCTATTTTTACTAATCGGTTTTTCTCGTTGTAAAAGTATTGTCGGTTTACTAAAAGTTCACCATCTCCTAAGGAAAAAGAGGATTGACTTTTGTTTACTCTACCTTTCTTATCGTAGTAAAATCGCATTCCACCAAAAGGTTGATTCTCGGCATTGTAAGTGATTACTTCGAGATTGCGACCTGTATTGTCGAAAATATAGGCAATATTGGTTTTAGAGAATTTATTTTCATCTTTTTCTATATTCCAATCTTCGGCATAAGGAAAAACGCTATAAGTTTTTCCATCGAAAGTTTTAGTACCTTTAGGGTCAGGGTCGAGAAAAAAAGAATAATCTTCTACTTTTTTAATTTTGCCTTTCAATAGTAATGTTTTGCTGCTAATTGTATCAATTTGGGCATTTAGCGAAGCAGAAAATGCTAAAAAAGTGCTTGCTAATAGTACATTTATACTCTTCATTTTATTTAGTTATTAGTATTTACTATAAGATATATTCACTGTTTAAATTGCTTTTACCACAGCTTTTTCGGCTTCTTTTCTACTGCCATCAAAGCCGTCAATTCCTACTACAGTAGTGTACTTTAATACATATTTTTTATTAGGATAAATTCGGTTGTATATACTTTGGCACATTAGGGTTGCTTCGTGAAAACCACAGAGGATGAGTTTAAGTTTTCCTGGGTACGTATTCACATCACCTATGGCATATACCCCCTCTATACAAGTTTGGTAGTCTAAAGCATTATTTACCTTCACAGCGTTTTTTTCGATCTCTACCCCCCAAGTAGCAATAGGTCCTAATTTAGGAGTAAGACCAAAGAGTGGAATAAAAGCATCGGCTATAAGAGTTTCTTTATTACCTCCTTCTTGCTCTAACACTAATGATTCCAAATGCCCATTTCCTTCTAATCCTACTACTTCATAAGGAGTTTTTAAATTGATTTTACCAGCCTCTTTTAACGCTCTTACTTTCTCAACTGAATCTAAAGCTCCTCGAAATTCATTGCGACGGTGTACTAAAGTAACTGAAGCAGTAGCTACTTTTTCAGCTAAATAAATACTCCAATCTAAAGCAGAGTCCCCTCCTCCTGCAATTACGACGTGCTTACCTATATAGTTTTCTGGATTTTTGACAAAATAAGTCACCCCTTTATTTTCATATTGTTCAATATTAGGTAATTCAGGCTTACGAGGTTCAAAAGTACCTAATCCACCAGCTATAGCTACGGCTTTTCCTTTTATTTGGGTACCTTTTTCTGTAGTTACTATGAATGTATCATCATTATTTTTGGTGAGTGTCATTGCAGTTTCTCCAAGAGTAAATTCAGGTTGAAACTGCTTAATTTGCTCCATTAGGTTATCTACTAATTCAGAAGCTCCTACAGTAGGATATCCTGGTATATCAAAAATAGGTTTTTTAGGGTATAATTCAGTAAGTTGTCCGCCTACTTGTGGGAGTGTATCTATCAAGTGGCATTTTAAACGAAGGAGCCCTGCCTCAAATACTGCAAAAAGCCCCGTAGGTCCTGCCCCTATAATAATGATATCTGTTTCTTTCATTTATTGCTATTTTGGGGGCAAAGGTACAAAATAATTAACAATTAGCAAGTAACAATAAACAAATTATGGTTTCAGAAGTTTAAAATCATCTTTGTTTTCAATAGGTGTGTTTTGGTATTCTAAAGTCCAACCTACGGCACGGGTAGCAAAGATAAGGTTAGAAAGCTCAGTAAGCAGTCTGTTTTGGGCATTGCTCTTCAAAGTAGAAGCATCTACCTTGCGCTGTAATTCTGCTTTCACTTTTTTCTGTATTTTTTCTACATCATCAGGGGTAAATGGGTTTACTTGACTCTGACTCACATCGTAATACTTCATTGTAGGGTAAATCTTCACCTCAGCTTCTGGTAACGATTTAATGATAACTTTTTTTTGTTCTTCGTTTACTTCATAGTCGATTTTGTGCAAGTCATAAGCTACTGTTACATCGGCATTTACTACTGTAAGGATTTTCTTATCAAACGATAGCAAATCCATAAAGTACTTTTGAGTATCGGTATACGAGAGCACTTCGGCAAAATGTCCTTCGGTAACTACCAATTTGCTCACATTTGCGATTTGTGTTTGTATTAGGGCTGTATCAGCCTCTAATCGTTCTTGACTTTCTTTTTTATCGCTAAAATATTTTATAAGTAGCAATACAGCGACCGCTACGACTACTCCTAATAAAAATTTCTTCATTTTTTTATACTTTATTTATTACCTACAATACACCCCAAAAAGCACGCCAAAATACCAATTCCTACACTAACTATTACATAAAGAATAGCTTTTAGTAGTTCATTTTGTTGATATAACTGCAGTACCTCCAATGAAAAAGTAGAGAATGTTGTAAAACCTCCCAAAACACCTGTCATCAGCAATAAGGGTAAAAGGCTCTCCCCTACTCTATTCTTAAAATAGCTATACAATACACCTATAAAAAAGCATCCTAATACATTTACTACCAAAATGCCTATCGGGAATGTACAAGTGCGCACTATCTTGTTGAAGGCTATTGAAAGCATATAGCGCAATGTACCTCCTATAAAGCTACCAAGGCCAACTATTAGTATATCTTTTATCATATCAACGCAAAATCAGCACAATCTTCATACGATATGTATAGAATCCACTTCATACTTTCAGATAGAAAGTAATGATTTTCAGGTATATTATCCAATATATCTACTATGACTTTTTCTAAATATTTAAATGAGAATATATAGGTTAAGTTCGATACATTATCTCCTAAATACACCACTTTTTCATCTGGTGCTATCCCCGCCTCCTCCATTGCAATATTCTTTACAAAAGCTACAACGGCTTCATTCTCATCAAAAAACATTCTTTGATACTCATCCAATAGCTCAAAATCTACCCTACTCCCTTTAAAAGGTAAGTTAGCATTCACCTTATCTACATAAATATCAGAGCTTATTATTTGAAAATCTCCATCTTCTATATGCTCTTCTAATATTTTGATAAGCTCCAAATCATAAAAATTCTTTTCCATTTCTAACACCTAACACCAACTGAATATTCTTATACGAGTTCTTCACCAATTCCTTTGCCTCTGCCTCATCTTTCCAACATACTTTCTCTATATCCTCCTCTGTTTGAGGCACTAACTTTTTCTTGTAAGCTGTGGTCATATCATACCAATAGGTTTCTTTCAAAAAATAGTGTCCATCGCGTTTGAATAGGTGGTAAGTAATCGTCCTAAAACGCTGTATTAGGAGCTTTTTTACCCCCGTTTCTTCCTCCACTTCACGCAAGGCACAAGTAGCAATATTTTCACCCTTTTCTTTCTTTCCTTTGGGCAAATCCCACTTGCCGTGTCGCTTGATAAGCAGAACTTTTCCTTCCTCATTATACACCACACCTCCTCCTGCTTTTATAGTGGGTACAAGCTTCTTAAATTTCTTCATAAGTTTCTCTTCCTTAGGATGATAGAGATATATTCTACTTACCTCTTTACGACCTAATTCCTCGATGATTTCATCAAAGGTTACATCTTTTAATGGAAAATATTTGACGTTCTCAATATTTTCTCGTACATTTGTCAAAATAATCGACTTATCGTCTAAAAAAATTTCATACATAAGCTTATGATTTTAGATAACATTATGGCACAACATACTGCCGAATTTTTACTGCAAATTAACGCAATAAAATTGAATTCTGAAAATTATTTTACGTGGGCAAGCGGTTGGAAATCGCCTATTTATTGCGATAATCGCATAATCCTCTCATTTCCAGAGGTTCGCAATTACGTAGCCAACACTATGGCTACCTACATAAAAAGCTATTATCCCACTGCTGATGTGGTAGCTGGGGTAGCTACAGGGGCTATCGGAATGGGGATGTTGGTAGCCAATGCTCTCGATTTGCCCTTTGTCTATGTGCGTCCTGAACCTAAAAAACACGGTCGCCAAAACCAAATAGAGGGATTACTCTCTGCAGGACAGCAAGTAATCGTTATAGAAGACCTCATCAGCACTGGTATGAGTAGTCTCAATGCTGTAAAAGCCCTTCGCGACTTCGGCGCTGAAGTTTTAGGTATGGTGGCTATCTTCTCATATAATTTTGAGGTAGCAAATGCCAATTTTGCTACCGAAAAGCTCTCACTCCATACCCTCAGCGACTACGACCATTTGCTCATCAAAGCCTTAGCTATAGGCTACATCAGTGAGTATGAACTGGATACTCTCAAAGAATGGCGCAAAAGCCCCGACACATGGCGTAATTAACAAATCTGTAAATTATTAGTCAAAACATTGCGAATTTTTCAATAAATTCTCTAATCGATAAATGGGTAAATCAATAAATTAAATAGCTTGGTAATCAGTGTTTCATTTTACTACCTATCCTTTTTTTCACTGAAGGAACAATATAGAAAGAACGAAGGAAGAGCGAACACATACCGAACACAAAGCGAAGATAACACGATACAACACTAACAATCAATAGCTTAAATACTTTATCTTATAATTGAAAAATTCGCAATAAAAACTAAAAAATATTAACAATTTTGCAAAATAGATAAATCGACAAATAAATATGATTCAAAAAACAGAAATCCCCGAAAACTGGGCTGTCTATATCGGTAGAGTAGAAGATAAACCCGCTGTGTTTCGTGTCAATTTAGGTATAGGCGAAACCGATTCCCCTATAGAGGGTTATACCCAATGCGTAAGGCTAAACCTTGTCCTTAAAGCACCCGATGAGTATGGTTTTACTACCGATGAGGAAAGAGAACGTCTCTATAACATTGAAGATATTATAATGCCTTCACTAAAAGAGACCGATTTTTTAGCAGGAGTTGTAACCTATCAAGGCAATATAACGTGGTTTTACTATACTCAAGACGCTCCTTTATTGGTAGCCAACATCGAAAAGGCTTTCACAAATATTGCCGATTACGAACCTGAAATACGTGTCGTAGATGACCCTAATTGGGAAATATATTCCGACTATCTTTACCCCAATATCTACGAACATCAAAGCATCAAAAACAGTGCTGTAAAGCGCCATTGTGAAGAGTCAGGCGACCATACCGATCAAGAGCGCCCTATAGACCACTGGTTGTATTTCAATACTGAAAAGGATATGGCAGAAGCTATCGATAAGGTGAAAGCCTTAGGCTATGAAATACAAGAAAGTCGCAAAATAGAACCCGAAGAAGACGATGACCCTAACGAAGATTTAGGCTACCAATTGATAATTACCAAAGTAAATACTGTAGAGGCTATCGACCCCGACACTTGGGACTTGATAGATGTAGCTCTTGATACTAACGGCCAGTACGACGGCTGGGAAACCATTTTAGTAAAATAACAAATTGCCCGTGCGGCTCGCACCAAATTGACAAATTATCCAATGAATTTAGAAACCCAAAAAACAATCGTCCCCAAGAGTGCTAAAGACCTCTTTGCTCTCTTAGAAAAAGTAGAGACCTTTGAACGCTTGATGCCCGACAACATCAGCAAATTTGAAAAACTCACCGACACTTCTTTTGTGTTTGCCTTAAAAGGAATGCCTGAAATTTATTTAGAAAAGAAAAGTAGTACCCCTTATAGCCAGCTGGTATTAGGGGAAGCAAATGGTAAAATCCCCTTCCTGCTCACTACCAATATTGCTGAAATATCAGATAAAGAAAGTGAAGTGCAACTACTCTTCAAAGGGGATTTTAACCCCATAATGGCAATGATGGTCAAAACACCTATCAGTAAGTTTATAGAGGTATTAGTAACAAAAATGAAAGACTTATAATGGCAGGCAATAGCTTTGGCACACTTTTTAGGCTCACCTCCTTTGGTGAGTCGCACGGCGAGGCATTAGGAGGCATTATTGATGGCTGTCCCCCTAATATTCTTTTAAATTTTGAAGCCATACAGCACGAGCTCGACCGCCGCCGTCCAGGGCAGTCAGCTATTGTTACTCAACGAAAAGAGGGCGACAAGGTACGTTTCCTTTCGGGTATTTTAAACGGCAAGACTACAGGCACCCCTATTGGCTTTATCATTGAAAACGAAAATCAACATTCAGCCGATTATGCCCATATAGCCGAGGTATACCGTCCCAGTCACGCCGATTATGTATATCAACAGAAATACGGTATTCGTGATGTTCGTGGAGGCGGACGCTCATCAGCACGCGAGACCGTAAGCCGTGTAGTAGCAGGAGCTATAGCCAAACAAGTACTCAAAGGAATACAAATCAACGCTTATGTATCGAGTGTAGGCGAGCTTTCCCTTACTAAACCCTATACCGATCTCGATTTAGCCATAGCCGAAACCAATGCCGTGCGCTGTCCCGACCCTATCTTAGCAGAACAAATGGAAGCCTATATCAAAGCTATTCGCAAAGAAGGTGATACAGTGGGCGGAGTAGTAAGTTGTGTAGTAAAAGGAGTGCCTATAGGTTGGGGCGAACCTGTGTTCGACAAGCTCCACGCACAACTCGGCAAGGCGATGCTCTCTATCAATGCTGTAAAAGGCTTTGAATATGGTAGTGGCTTTGCAGGTACTACAATGCGTGGTAGTCAGCACAACGACCTTTTCAATCCCGATGGTACCACTCAAACCAACTATTCAGGCGGTATACAAGGGGGGATCAGCAACGGTATGGATATTTATTTTAGAGTAGCTTTTAAGCCCGTAGCTACCCTTATGCAAGAACAACCTGCCCTCGATAGCAAAGGCAACATAGTAACAATGCAAGGTAAAGGCAGGCACGACCCCTGTGTAGTACCCCGTGCCGTACCTATTGTCGAGGCAATGACCGCAATGGTGCTATTAGATTTTTGTTTGTTAAATAAAAAACACTAAATTATTTTGATAGTTCAATAGAATTTTTATATCTTTGCAGTCTCAAATTGAAAACTAATTATATCTTAATAAAGAAATGGCACATAACATTAAAAAAGGCGTAATTCTTGGAAAAGAAGTACAAGAAGTATTCAAATACGCCAAAGAAAAAGGCTTTGCTCTTCCTGCAGCCAACGTTATCAGTTCTAACTCTATCAATGCTGCTTTAGAAACCGCTGTAGCAGTAAACGCCCCAATGATTATCCAATTCTCTAATGGTGGCGCTCAGTTTATGGCTGGTAAAGGTCTCTCTAACGACAACCAACGTGCTTCAGTTCTTGGAGCTGTAGCTGGAGCAAAACACGTTCACCAACTCGCCGAAGCTTACGGCGCTTCTATCATCTTGCATACTGACCACTGTGCTAAAAAATTGCTTCCTTGGTTAGACGGTATGCTCGACGCTTCTGAAAAACACTTCAAAGAAACAGGAAAACCTCTTTTTAGCTCTCATATGATTGACCTCTCTGAAGAGCCTATCAAAGAAAATATCGAAACTTGCAAACGTTACCTCGAACGTATGAGCAAAATGGATATGACTTTGGAAATCGAACTCGGTATGACTGGTGGTGAAGAAGATGGAGTGGATAACTCTCACGTTGATAGCAACAAACTCTTTACACAACCTGAAGATGTAGCTTTCGCTTATGAAGAACTTTCTAAAGTAAGCTCTCAATTCACTATCGCTGCCGCTTTTGGTAACGTTCACGGAGTGTACAAACCTGGTAACGTAAAATTAACTCCTAAAATCTTAAGAGATTCTCAAGACTACGTTTCTAAAAAATACAACTTAGGTCATAACGCCCTCGACCTCGTATTCCACGGCGGTTCTGGATCTACTCTCGAAGAAATCCGCGAGGCTATTTCTTACGGTGTTATCAAAATGAACATCGATACCGACTTGCAATACGCTTTCACCGAAGGTGTTCGCGACTATATGAAAGCCAAAGCTGCTTACTTGCAAGGTCAAATAGGTAACCCTGAAGGTCCTGAAGCTCCTAACAAAAAATATTACGATCCTCGTGTATGGCTTCGTGAAGGTGAAAAAACTTTCGTTACCCGCTTGAAAAAAGCTTTCGAAGATCTTAACAACGTAAATACTTTATAGTATTCCCTTGATAAACTTTGTCAAAAGGCTACTCAGTATCAGGGTAGATCTTTTGGCAAAGTTTTTGATTTACTAAAAAACAAATACTTTTTAAATAGAATTTTATGAGCAACAACAATTACAATCTAAACAACAATAGTAATAGCAATAATGGCTATAACTTAAATTTCAACAACAACTACAATACTAACTATCAGAACAACAACGCTCCTGAATTAGTATCGTATGCAACTAATATAGAACAAGCTACTTTCTATCGTAAAACCTACTCTCACGTAGCAATAGCACTTTTGGCTTTTATAGTAGTAGAAGCTATTTTGATAAATACAGTGCCTGAAAGTTTAATTTTCTCTATGGTTAGTAGTCCTTTCGTATGGTTATTTATTTTAGGCGGGTTCTGGTTAGGCTCTATGCTTGCTAATAAATGGACTCAAGCACAAGATAAAAGTACCCAATATAGAGGCTTAGGCATTTATGTACTTTTAGAAGCAATCATCTTCTTACCGATGATTTATATAGCAATAGATCTTAGTGATGACTTAGCTATCATTTCTCAAGCGGGTATCATTACCTTATCATTGTTTGCGGGACTTACCGCTGTAGTGTTTCTCACTCGTGTAGATTTCTCATTCTTGCGTACTGTATTGGTAGTAGGTGGTTTTTTAGCCTTAGGATTAATCGTTGCAGGAGCTTTGTTTAATTTTGACTTAGGCCTTTGGTTTTCAGTAGCAATGGTAGCTTTAGCTGCTGGAGGAATTCTATACGAAACCTATAACATCAAAAACGTATATAGCACCGACCAATATGTAGCTGCAGCCTTACAATTGTTCTCATCAGTAATGTTACTATTCTGGTACGTATTGAGAATCTTACTATCAAGAAGAAACTAAGAATTAGCCAATTTGCTAATTTGCTAATGAAAAACAACTTATTGAAACTTTGCTGAAGGTCGTCCTTTAGCAAAGTTTTTTGTTTTATAAAGTTTGCTAATTTATAAATTATATACTACTTTTGCACCTTATTATTTTGCTTATGAAAATAAAAGAATCTAAATATTACCACCCAGTTAATATCCTACAACTCGATAATGACGACCATATAGAAGTATGTGATAAATATTGCCTCCTTACTTTTTCAAATCCGTTTCGCTCTTTGCTCGATGATTTGATGGCTCACATCTATCTGGGAAGTGATGATTTAGTAATCCAACGTGATAAACTGAAACATTTTGAAAAATGCACAGATTATTACACTATAGACTATGCCTCTAAACAAAATGAACTTTACGAATCCGAAGAATGCTATTATCATCCTGACTTAGAAGTTTTTCTATTGATTGACAAAAATCTTTCTAATGAGTATGACAATCAGATTTTTGAAGATGGACTTTACAGAGTGAGTTGTGTACATTACCAAAATACCAATCCTAAAGCAAAGGAACATCTCAACGCCCTATTTTCTGAATATATCGAAAAATATGTTTCTAAAGATTCTAAGGTATCTATCTTATTAAAAACCCAAGTGGGGCTCGAAGTGAGAACACATACTATCAAGCCTTATCGCATCGACTTTGAAACGATGTATAATGATGATTTCTTTGAGATACACAATAGAGTGAAAAACGCCCTTACCAATGAGAATAAAGGAGTCGTACTCTTTCACGGAATTGCAGGATCAGGAAAAACTAATTATATCAAATGGCTTACAAGTCAAATCCCTAATAAGAAATTTATCTTTGTGCCTACCTCAATGATTGGATCTCTTACCGACCCTGCCTTTATCGGTTTGCTAATAGACAATAAAAATTCAGTATTAGTACTCGAAGACTGTGAAAACTACATAGCCGAACGCACTGCTCTCAATAGCAATACCGATGTCGTATCCTCTATCCTAAACATTGCCGATGGTATGCTCTCCGATGTCTTGGAATGCCAATTGATATGTACTTTCAATTCCGATATTTCTAAAATAGACTCTGCCTTATTGCGCAAAGGAAGATTAATAGCTGAATATAAGTTTAAAGAACTAACTGTCGAAAAATGCAATAAGTATTTACAATCTACTGATAGAGACTTCATCATAGATAAACCTTATTCTTTGGCTGAACTCACCAATATAGATGTAAAAGAACTAAAAGAACAAAACAAACAAACTAAAATAGGTTTTAAATGATACGCATATTACTCACTTTCCTCTTCTTTTCAATAACCTTTGCTCAAGAAACTGGCAGCCGAATGTCGTTGCTCTTTATGGGGGATGTAATGGGGCATATCCCTCAAGTAGAAGGAGCTTACAATGCTGATACTAAGCAATATGACTATATGCCCGTGTTTGACAAAATTAAACACAAATTCGCTCAAGTAGACTTTGCAATTGCCAATCTGGAGGTTACTTTAGCAGGAAAACCTTACAAAGGATACCCTCAATTCTCCTCTCCCGATGCCTTGGCTGCCGCCTGTAGAGATAGCGGGATAGATGTGTTAGTAACTGCTAACAATCACACCTGTGATAGAGGTAAAAAAGGAATCATCCGCACTTTAAATGTGCTCGACTCTCTTAAAATAGCTCATACAGGCACTTTCCGCAACAAAGCTGAGTTTGATAAAAAAAACCTTTTAGTGCTTTCTAAAAATGGCATTTCAGTAGGTATTCTCAACTACACCTATGGCACCAATGGCTTACCCGTCCCCGAACCTACTGTCGTAAACCGTATAGACTTCAACCTGATGAAACAAGACATCGAGAAAGCTAAAAAAGCACAGCTCGACAAACTGATAGTAGTGATTCATTGGGGAATAGAATACCAACAAAAACAAAACAAAAATCAAGAAGAAGTAGCTCAATTCCTTTTTGATAACGGGGTAGATATCATCATAGGTGGGCACCCTCACGTGCTACAACCTATGTACTATTATCCACAAACAGGACTACATAAGGAACAGCTTGTTGTCTATTCTCTCGGTAATTTTATATCTAACCAACGTAAATCCCCTTCCGATGGAGGCGCTATGGTAGAACTAACTCTCTTTAAGGACGCGCGAGGCACTCACATCGCCGATAAAGGATATTATTTAGTTTGGGTGAATCGTACCCTTAAAACTAATAAAAAATACCTTTTTGAAATATTGCCTTGCAAAGAATATGAAACAGCTTCCTACAAAGAGCTCTCCGAGACTGCCAAAGATAGTATGAATATCTTTATAGACAACTCGCGTAAACTATTTAAAAAGAATATTTTTATCAACGAAAAAGAATAATCATCATCAATCATTCACAATTATGAAAAAATTTTTATTTTTAGCATCAGCACTTTGCTTGATAGCTTGTAAAAATCCTGAAGCTCCAAAACCTGTGGGAGCTCTTCCTCCTTCATATCAATTACCTTGGCACGAAATGGAGTACTACGCTTTTATCCATTTCAATATGAACACTTTCACCGATATGGAATGGGGTACAGGGGGTGAAGATCCTGCCTTGTTTAACCCTACCGAGTTAGATGTAAATCAATGGGTGAAAGTAATTAAAGATGCTGGTATGAAAGGGGTTATTATTACCGCTAAACACCACGATGGCTTCTGCTTATGGCCATCAAAATACACAGAGCATTCTGTAAAAAACTCCCCTTGGAAAAACGGTAAAGGCGATGTAATTAGAGAACTTTCCGATGCTTGCAAAAAAGCAGGACTCAAGTTCGGTGTATACCTCTCCCCTTGGGATAGAAACCACGCCGAGTATGGAAGACCCGAATATGTAACCTATTTCCATAACCAACTCCGAGAATTACTCACCAATTATGGCGAAATATTTGAAGTATGGTTCGATGGAGCTAATGGCGGTTCTGGCTATTATGGTGGTGCTAACGAAACCCGCACTATCGATGCTCATACATATTACCAATGGGATAAAACATTCGCTATAGTACGCGAATTACAGCCCAATGCCACTATTTTTGGCGATGAAGGTCCTAATATCCGATGGATAGGCAATGAGTTAGGCTATGGTACACCTACTAATTGGAATCCTTTTACCTCTAACCCTTCCTTACAAGGAAAAGACCACCTACATCACTTAGGCGAAGGCGATGAAAATGGCATCAATTGGATTCCCGCTGAAGCCGATGTGTCTATCCGTCCAGGTTGGTATTACCACGCACGTGAAGACCACCAAGTGCGCCCCTTAGAAAAAATGGTTGATATATACTACGCTTCAGTAGGTCGTGGTTACAATTTATTGCTGAATCTCCCTGTTGATAGACGCGGTTTAGTACACGAAAACGACATCAAGAGATTAATGGAACTCAAAAAAGTTATAGAAGCAGATTTTGCACATAACCTCGTAACTGATGCCTCTATAACGGCTTCTAATATTCGCGAAAATCACAAGTTTTTCAGCGCTGAAAAAACTATCGACAACGATAAAAATACCTATTGGGCAACCGATGAAGGCGTAACCGAAGCTTCCATTGATATAAACTTTACCAAGCCTACAACCTTCAATCGATTTATGGCTCAAGAATACATCCCATTAGGACAACGCGTAAAGAAATTCAAATTAGAATACCAAAAAGATGGAAAATGGGAAACTATAGATGAACAAACTACTATTGGCTACAAGCGCTTATTGCGTTTTCCGCCTGTAACAGCTACTAAAGTACGCTTTACAATATTAGACGCCAAAGCCTCTCCTCTCATTAGCAACATAGGGGTGTATAATGCTCCTGCCCTATTAGTAACACCTCAGTTCAGCCGTGATAAAAACGGACAAGTAACTCTTACCCCAGCCGATGAATCTACCGAAATTTTCTACACTTTAGACGGCAGTAAACCTAATGATAAATCGTTGCGTTACACTACTCCTTTCTCTGTTACTCATCCTACAACTCTCAAGTTTGTAGCCTACGACCAAAGTAAAAAATTGTATAGTGAAGTAGCTTCTTATTCCTTAGATATTCCTAAAACAAAATGGAAAGTACTCTCTACTATCAATGATATTCAAAAAATAGTAGATGAAGACCCCATTTCTTGGTTTATCCAAGAAAAAAGCAAAACTCCTACAGCTGTTACTATTGATTTAGGAGAACTTTTAAACCTAAAAGGATTTATCTATTTACCTTCACAAGACCGTTGGGCAGAAGGAACTATCAGCCATTATATTTTTGAAGTAAGTACTGATAATATTCATTGGAAGAAAGTACGCGAAGGAGAGTTTGGTAATATAAAAAATAATCCTATTGAACAACGTATTACATTTGCTGAAGAAAAAGCTCGTTACATCAAACTCACTGCTGTAAAAACAGTTGATGATACCAATAGAGTATCGTATGCCGAAATAGGAATCATTACACAATAAAGTAAAGTTATGTATCTTACAAACGGAAGATTATCACAAAGCCCAAAATGGCTTTATATTATAGTTCCAACCCTGTTCTTTGCCTTTACAGGGTTGAACTTTTTTGTAGCACAATTTTTAGACACTACAGCACTTATCCAGCAAGAAATTTCCCAAAAAGGAGAATTACAATTCTTATTTGAAAATTTAGTAATCTTTGCTATTTTCTTAGGATTATTATTGTTATGGGTAAAATACGTTCATCGTCAGCCGCTAGTAGCCCTCATCACCGCCCGACCAAGCATCAGTTGGAAACGATTTTGGTTTGCTTTTGGGCTATGGGGAAGCATAACCATAGCAATGACTTGTGTAGACTATTTATTCATCAGTCCCAATGATTATATTTGGAACTTCCAATGGATACCTTTCTTAAAATTACTTGTAATAGTAGTATTGTTCATCCCTTTACAAACAAGTTTTGAAGAAATATTCTTTAGGGGCTATTTAATGCAAGGCTTAGGACTTGCAACGCGCAGTGCGTGGTTTCCGTTGCTTTTCACCTCTATTACTTTTGGTTTAATGCATATAGCCAACCCCGAAGTAGAAAAATTAGGCTACAGTTTACTTATTTATTACATCGGTACAGGTCTGTTTTTAGGTATCACAACTCTAATGGATGACGGTTTAGAATTAGCCTTAGGTTTTCACACCGCTAATAACCTTTTTACTGCCCTTTTAGTCACCTCCGATTGGACAGTATTTCAAGTACCTTCTATACTACGCGATATTTCAGAACCAACCTTAGGTTTCAGTATTTGGATGCCTTTAATATTGTGTTTCCCCCTTTTATTGTATATCTATGCTAAGAAATACAGTTGGAAAGAATGGAAAAAGAAACTTTTTAATCCTTAGTAACTCTGTCGATTACATTTTCATTAGAGAGTATAATCAAAAGGTCATCTTTATTGAGTTTAACATTAGGGTCAGGGGTAACATTCATTTTGCCATCAGAATGTTTTACCGCAAGAATATTTATCTCATATTTGTGCCTCAAATTGAGTTCCATCAACGATTTTCCCACGTAACTTTTCGGTACTTTTACTTCGTAAATAAAATAATCTTCAGCAAATTTAAAATACTCTATAATGGTAGGTCTCAAAACCGAATAGGCTACTTTTTCGCCCATTAATTCTTCAGGAAATACTACTTGTGTAGCACCTATTTTGTATAAAACCTTTTCTTGGGTGTGGTTTACAGCTTTGCAAATCACATTCTTCACTCCCATTTCTTTCAACTGTAGTGTGATGAGAATACTTGCCTGAATATTATCACCTACACTTACAAAAGCAGTGTCAAAATCGTCTCGCACCACTTTTTTTAAAGCTATCTCATCTGTAGCATCTAAAATGATTGCTTCTTCAATCATTCCCTCATTGAGAGCTTGTTTGATTACGCCTTCACGCGAATCTATTGCCAATACCGTGGCTTTGTTTTTATAGAGCGTTTTAGCTACCGATTTGCCAAACTCTCCTAATCCTATAACTAAAAAATTTTTCATAATCTATCCTATTAAAATATTTTCTTTGGGATATTTGTAATTTCCTTCAGCACGTGGTCTTGAAAAGGCAAGCATAATAGTAAGAGGCCCTACCCTACCAATAAACATCGTAAAAATCAATATTAACTTAGAAAAAGTACACAATTCTGGAGTAATTCCCGTTGAAAGCCCACAAGTACTAAATGCCGAAATAAGCTCAAAAGCTATTTTGGTAAATTCTATGTTAGGTTCTAAAGCGGTAAGAACGATAATCATCGTTAGCACATACATCATCGCTATAAAAACAAGAGCTGAAGCTTTGTTAAAAAGTTTCCAAGAAATACGCCTTTTAGAAAATTCAATATAATTCTTGTTAAACAACGCTGTTTTTATCCCTAAAAACAAAATACCAATAGTAGTAGTTTTAACCCCAGAACCTGTTGAATTAGGTGAGGCTCCTATAAACATAAAAGTTACACAAAATAGAATAGTAGCACTACTCAAATGTTCTAACGGAATGGTATCAAAACCTGCTGTACGCAAACTCACCGAATGAAAAAAACTAATAAGCAAACGATTGAAAGTACTCTTACCATATAAAGTGTAATAATTACCGTATTCCAAAGTAAAAAACAGAAAAGTCCCCGCTAAAAGCAATATAATTGTAGTAATAATCGAAAACTGTGAATTGATATCCAACCTCCGACGCTTTTTGCGTAAATATTCATACGATTGAATAATAGTAGTAAAACCTAAACCTCCAAAAATAATGAGTAAAGCAATCACCCCATTCACAAAAATATTATAGGTATAGCCCTCAAAACTATTAGAAAATAACGAAATCCCAGCATTACAAAATGCCGAAACCGAGTGAAATACCGCCATAAACAATGCGTGCGCAAAGGAATAGTCCTGAATAAATGAACAAAACAAAAATAACGCCCCTACAGCCTCAAAAAGTAGAGTTATAAGCACTACACGCTTAGTAATCGCATAAATATCATAAGTCTTGTTGTGGTTGAGCCCTTCAGCAACCAAACGTTTAGTATAAAATCCAATACGTTTAGCTATAAGTAACACCAAAACAGAAGAAATAGTAAGCACTCCCAATCCTCCAAACTGAATGAGCACTAACAAGATAAGTTTTCCCCAAATAGTGAATGTAGCCCCAATATTTATCACCGAAAGCCCTGTAACTGTCACTGCCGAAGTAGCTGTAAAAAATGCCTCTAAAAAAGATAGGTCTTTTTCTGCTATGTGTGCAAAAGGCATCATCAGCAGTAAAGCTCCTAACACTATCAAAGCAAAAAAGGAAAGCATTATTAGCGTATAAGGGGATATTCTTTTTAACATCTGTTACATTTATTTTCAGCAGGCAAAAGTACAAAATAATTTCAAAACACAAGACTAATTTGTTAATCAATAAGTTATTTTTACTAATCTTCTATTCAAGATACCAACTGTAAAATATTAGTTAACTAAAGTAACCAAGTGTTTTTCAAAAGAAAATAACAACTATCTCTATCTAAAATTAAAATGAATTATTTAGGTATTAAAAATAAAAATACCTTTTTCGCTTGTTTTCTTAAATTATATTATTACCTTTGCAACTTATAACATTTAACACTAAAAAGTAAATAAAAAATGAATAAATCTGTTTATGTCATTGCTGCAAATACCCATAGTGGTAAGTCGGTAGTGAGTTTGGGAGTCTTGCAAATGATTATGCGCAACACTGCCAAGGTAGGTTACTTTAGACCTATTGTAGAAAGTAAATCTAAAAAAGATACTTTCATCGAAACTGTTTTAGAACATTTTAAACTCGATATGAGTTATGATGAAGCCTATGCCTACACACGTCAAGAGGTTATCGCTCTTAAAAACGAAGGTAATATAGGCGAAGTGTATGATACTATCATCAAAAAATACAAAGCCTTAGAAAGTAAGTTTGACTTTGTATTAGTCGATAGCTCAAGTGCTGTAGACGATAGCTATTTCGATGCAAACTTCAATGCTTCAGTAGCTCAAAGTCTCAACATTCCTGCATTGGTAGTACTTAAAGATAATTTTTCTTCAGAAGATGAACTCGCTAACCAAGTACAAGCTACACTAAACAATTTTATAGAAAAAGATGTTCGCGTACTCAGCGTGTTTGTAAACAAAGCTACTAATGCTACTGCTGCTACTATCAACCGTTTAGAACAGCGCTTCAGCGATACTACTTTTACCATTATTCCGCGCAAAGAAGAACTCTCTCGCCCTACCATTCGCGAGATTGCTAACGCTCTCAATGCTGAATTCCTCTATAAAGGTGATAATATCGACGTTACCACCAAACGCACTATTGTAGGGGCTATGCAGTTATCTAACTATTTAGCCAAGCTAAACGAAGATACTTTGGCAGTACTCCCTATCGACCGCATCGACCTCATAGCAGGTTCTTTGGTAGCTAACTATTCTAACTTCTCTAACATCAAAGGGGTAGTGCTCTACGGCGACCTACCTCTCAACCCTTCTATGAGTAAGATTTTCGACGGTATCCAGAAAAATATCCCTATAATGGTAGCTAAAACTGATACTTTCGAAACTGCTAACATCATCGGTAATACCCAAGCTCATATCTACCCTGAAAATACTGAAAAGGTAAAAATGCTTCTTCAACTATTTGATGAAAATGTAGATGCCGAAAAACTCAACAACAGTATCGCTTCTTTCAAATCAGAAACTATTACCCCTCGTATGTTCCAATACAATATGGTACAGAAAGCTCGTGCCGGACAAAAACGCATCGTGCTCCCTGAGGGTACTGACGACCGTATTCTTACAGCTGCCTCACAATTAGCCGAAGATGAACTCGTTTACCTCACTATCTTGGGAGAACCCGAAACTATTAAAACACGCGCTAAAAACATTTTGGGCTTGAAATGGAACGAAGAACGTATCAGTATTATCAATCCCGCTGAAAGTGATAAGTATGAGGCGTATGCCGAAAAACTATACGAATTGCGCAAGAGCAAAGGTTTGGAACTTTCACAAGCTAAAGATCTAATGCTCGATGCATCTTACTTCGGTACAATGATGGTATTCCTCGGTGATGCCGATGGTATGGTATCAGGAGCAGTGAATACTACTGCTCACACTATCCGTCCGTCTTTGCAATTTGTAAAAACTAAACCAGGGGTAAACACCGTTTCCTCTGTATTCTTTATGCTCTTGCACGACCGCGTATTGGTATATGGCGACTGTGCCGTAGTGCCTAACCCTACCGCTGAACAGTTGGCTGATATTGCTATCAGCTCTGCCGACTCTGCTATTGCTTTCGGTATTGAACCTAAGGTAGCCCTCCTCTCCTACTCTTCTGGTAATTCTGGTAGTGGTGCCGATGTTGACAAAGTGCGTGAAGCAACAGCACTTGTAAAAGAACGTCGCCCTGAGCTACTCGTAGAAGGACCTATACAATATGACGCTGCGGTAGACCCTAAAGTAGGAAAACAAAAAATGCCAAATTCACCCGTGGCAGGACAAGCCAATGTGCTTATTTTCCCAGACCTTAACACCGGTAACAACACCTATAAAGCGGTGCAACGTGAAACAGGAGGTTTAGCCATAGGCCCTATGTTACAAGGTTTGAAAAAACCTGTAAACGACCTCAGTCGTGGGGCTCTTATCCCTGATATTTACAACACTGTACTTATCACTGCAATACAATCGGAATTTTAGTATATCCTCCCTACCCCCTCTCTAAAAGAGGGGGAAACTAACGACTAATAACAAAAGACTAAAATGGAAATATTAATCATTAATTCAGGGAGTTCATCTCTCAAATATCAGCTTATCGACTCTAAAACAGGAGAGTCAAAAGCAAAAGGAATTGTAGACCGCATCAATATTGACGGTAGCTACGTGAAATATGTGGCTGTAAAAAACGGCAAAGAGATAGAAGTGAAGAAAGAACAACCTATTCCTACTCACGAAGTGGGTATGAATTTGGTAGCTGAACTTCTTACAGACCCTGAAGTGGGCGTTATCCACAACCCTAGCGATATTAAAGGGGTAGGACACCGCGTAGTACACGGAGGTGAGAAGTTTGTACAACCTACTGTAATTACTGATGAGGTAGTAGCCGAAATCAAACGTCTTATTCCACTATCACCTTTGCACAACCCAGGACATTTAGAAGGGATACGCGTAGCACAAAAACTCTTTAATAAAGCTACTCACGTAGCGGTTTTTGACACTGCTTTCCATCAAACAATGCCTGCTAAAGCCTTCCGCTATGCCATTCCTAATGAATACTATGAAAAATACGGATTGCGCGCTTATGGATTCCACGGTACCAGTCATAAATATGTAGACGCTCAAGCTCGTAAATACCTCAACAACCCACATATCAAAAACATTACTATTCACTTGGGAAATGGAGCGAGTATGGCTGCTGTAAACGAAAAAGGACAATGTGTAGATACCTCAATGGGACTTACACCACTCGATGGACTCATTATGGGAACTCGCACTGGGCAGATAGATGCCTCAGTAGTTTTCTTCTTGGGACAAGAATTAGGTATGAACTATGAAGAAGTGAAAACACTCTTTAACAAGAAGAGTGGTATGCTTGGGCTCACAGGACATTCTGATGCTCGTGATGTAGCAGCTCTATATCGTTCAGGTGATGCCAATGCTGCTCTTTGCTATGAGATGTACGGCTACCGCATTCAGAAGTTTATAGGCGCTTATACAGCAGCTCTTAATGGTTTGGATAGCATTGTATTTACCGCAGGTTTGGGCGAAAACGATGCTCTTACCCGTTCATTTGCTTGTAAGAATATGGATTTCTTCGGAATCAAACTCGATGAGAAAAAAAACGAAGAACTCAATCATCCTACTAAACCCGTAGAGATTCAAGCTGCTGATAGCCGCGTGAAGATACTTATCATCCCTACTAATGAAGAATTGCAAATAGTAAATGAGATAGTAAATTTGGTTAAATAACAAAAATAACAAATCATTAGACTATACTGAGGCTTACCCAAAAGTCTCAAAATTGCCTTTATGACACTAAACTTTGCCAAAGTGTAAAACTTTGGCAAAGTTAATTATACTGATAATCAATTATTATTAGTTATATTATAGAGGGTTAGCAAATCACCCTCGCAAAACAAAACTCTTCGAATAGCCTCTTTTTTTATTAAATGTTTAAGCCATTAAAAAATACTCCTATTTTTCAACGATTCTTATAAAGATTAGCCTTCTAAAGTTGACTTAAGAAATTAATTCACATTTTCTCTTCTTCTACACAAAACTTTATAAGTCTTATTACTTTTAGGTATAGTAATACACCACGAAAACTTTCGCGATTACTTAGTATAGTAAAAAGTAGATTCCAACAAGAATAATGTTTAACATATATGCTGTCAGAATAGCTATCAACTATTATATTAAGCTTAATGCAATTGAAAAAAGATGTTAGTTGTATAAAAATGTAATTATCTTAACACGTAGCTGATTGTTTTATTTGCAATATAAACAAAATATATTCAAGTACATTCGACTAAAAATCAATATAACTTACTAATAATTAGCTGGTTAAAAAGGATTTCCTTTTTTTTTTAACAGAACAGTAGTAGACTTTATTATATCTAAAACCTAATTTTTTGTTAAAATATTTTTTCCATCGTATAATAATATTTCATATCTTTGCAACCGATATATTAAATAATGTCAGTTCAATATAACAAAACACTGATTTACAACTATGAAAATCAATAAATTACTTACATTGAACTCACGTTAAATAACAAAAGGCGATAACCCGAAAAGCCTTTAACAGAGTAGGGAAGTAATTTTAATTTTCAGTTTTTATGGAAGAAAATACAACTTCAACACAAGAGCAAACAGTATCTCAGGCACAGCAACAAACTCAACAAGTTGCTAAAGAAAACAATCCTCCTACTATCATTATCCAAAATACCCATTCTTCTAATAGTAATGGGATAGGTACAGCTGGTTTTATATTAGCTTTAATAGCTATCTTTTTAGTATGGGTTCCTTTCTTAGGATGGATCGTTTGGATTTTAGGACTTATTCTATCAGGAATAGGCGTTACCAAAACACCTAGAGGATTAGCTATTGCAGGACTTGCTATTTCTCTAATAGGTCTTATTTTCCTTATCCTTTTAGCTACTTTTTTTGTAGCAAGTACTGCTGTTTCTTAACTTATACTCAAACTAAAAATACCTCCAAAATTCAAATTTTGGAGGTATTTTTCATTATTTTCAAATTAAAAAAGATATAAAATTTTATTCAAACCCCGAAAAAATCAAGGATAAGTAATGCTTTTCTATTTTATAATCTTTTGATAATTAATTACTTTTATATTTTTCATATTTCAAAATCAAAAATAAATAAATATTTCTTTGGTAGTATAAAAAAAAGTAGTACCTTTGCAACCGCAAAAGAGAAAAGACATAGATTAATGGCGAGGTAGCTCAGGTGGTTAGAGCGTTGGATTCATAACCCAAAGGTCACGGGTTCAAATCCCGTCTTCGCTACAAAATTAAAACCTAATAAAAATACGCTTTAAAGCGTATTTTTTTATGTCTACACTTTATGAACTTATACAAAGCGAGTATAAAACCGAGTATATTTTCGAGTATACAAAATTGAAAGAACTTATGGAGAAGAAGAAATATTCTATCCCCAAAATCTATCCTAAAATTATTTCTGAAAAACGGCTTTCAGCTTTTTCTGAAAGAGAAAAAGAAGAGATTCTGAAAAAGCATAAACGTTGGTATGTGTATTACTATTTCAGAAATGAAGACGGCAAAATGATAAAACAGCCTTCTATCTTCTTTAAGATAAACCAGGAGTACAAGGATTTTGATAGCAGATATATAAAAATCCACTCTTTGCGAAATATCATAGAGAATATTTTGGAGAGTGGCTATACTCCTAATGCTGATCAACCTGAAATTAGCTCTAAGTCCATTGTTCAAAACAATGATTACACAGTGATTTCAGCTCTTGATTTTACTCTAAACTTAAAGAAAAGTAGCGTTTCGAACAAGACCTTTTCTGATTACAAATATAGAGTAGGTCAGTTTCAAAAGTTCCTAAAAAGTAATGGATTAGAAAATACTCCTATTAGTAATATCACAAAGAAAGAAATAAATGATTTTCTCAATTCAGTACTATTAAAATCAAATCCTCATAACCGAAATAACACTCTTGCGGTACTGAATGCCATTTTTAGTACGTTAGAGGAATGAGATTATTCAGCATAATAATGTTGAAAAAAAACAAGAAGTTACAAGCTAAACCTGAACGTAACAAAACCTATACTCAAAATCAGCAAGATGATATTTTTACTCTTATGGAAGAGAAAGATAGAGATTTACTACTATTTGTAAAATTTGTTTCTTATAACTTTTTGCGTCCTATTGAAGTTTGCAGATTACAAGTTAAAGATATTAATTTTGATGGTGCTAAACTAAACGTGAGAGCTAAAAATAAGTTGGTAAAAATAAAAATCATACCTGAAATTTTACTCAATGAAATCCAACATTTTAAAGAACTTAGCCCTAATCATTATTTATTTACTCCTACTGGTGTAGGAGATTGGCAAACTGAAGAAATGAATAAACGGGATTATTGGACTAAAAGGTTTAAGAAAGTAAAGGACGAATTAAATTTAGGTAAAGATTATGGCCTTTACTCTTTTAGGTATACCTTTATCACGAAACTATATTGAGAGTTACGCACACAATATTCTCAATATGAAACTTATGATAGATTAATGCTCATTACAGAGCACGCTACTCTTTCAGCATAAGTTATTGTTATCTCCATTATTAGTAGGAGTGTCGTCAGACTTAGAGCAGGCAGTCATTCCTATTGCCATAAAGGTGAGTAAAAATATTTTCTTTATCATTGTTGTTAAGTATTAAAATGTTAACGTTAAGTTACTAATTTGATTGTGCAAAGATACACATTTTATTAGTAAATTCAAAAAACATTCTTTTAGATTACACAATTAACGGTGAGATAGAGAAAAATTGAAACAATTTCTATAAATAAAATACAATAAATACATTTATGAAGTGTTTTAGAAATGTTTTTTTATCTTTTTCAAATAAGAAATAAATTATATTTTATTGAATTACAAAGTTTTGTATTTTTATAACAAAATATATTTCAATTTTATTCGAGAATATATTTGTAATTAAAAAATTAATGTATAATTTTGTGGCATTTAAAATATTACTATACTTTTGATATGCTATAAGTATGAAAAAAGCCTTATTTCTTATCTGCTTTTGGGTAGTAAATTGGTCTTTTGCTCAATTGTCTGATATTACTCCTTCAGTAATGCTCAAGTCCTACGTTCAAAAAGATAGAATACTGCTCCGTTGGGCGGTAAATACTCCTATTGAATGGCAGAAAGCAAATCAAAGAGGCTTTGTTCTTCACAAAATACTCCTCAAAAAAGATGGTAATCTCCTAGAAAACCCTGAAAAACAAACTATAGCCACTCTAAAACCTGATAAACAAGAAGATTGGATAGACTTCATTCAAAAAGATAATTATGGCGCTATCATTGCTCAGGCACTATATGGTGAATCTTTTTCTGTAGAACAAGATAGTAAAAATGGTATATCTAAAATTGTAAATATAGCAGAGGAGCTAAACCAGCGTCATACTTTTGCTCTTTTTGCAGCAGATATGTCCTTTGTAGCAGCTCAGAAAGCAGGTTGGGGATTTATAGATACCGATGTAAAAGCGGGAGAAACCTATATTTATCAGGTAGAAGTTCTCGGAATGCCCGAAATAGAGTCTTCTGCAGTGATGGTAGGGCTTTCTGATGTTGAAACACTTCCTAAAATTCACGATTTCACAGCTATCCCCGATGATAAAAAGGTGCTCTTTTCGTGGGGGATTACCTATTTAAAAGATATATATACTTCTTATATCATAGAACGCTCTGAAAACGGCACTGACTTTCAGCCCATTTCTTCCACACCTATTGTAGATATGAATGGAACAAGTAAAAAACAAATGTTCTATGCGACTACTTTAGAAACAAATGATACACCTTACTTCTTTCGCATCTATGGTATCAATGCCTTTGGCGAAAAAGGTACTCCTTCAGTCCCTATAAAAGTACAAGGTATTTCTGCTACTACAGCTGTCCCTCGTATATCCGATTATAATTTTATTAACGACGGGGTAGAACTTATTTGGGAATACCCTAAAGAAGCTGAAAAAGCTACTGAAAAATTCGAACTTTGGCACAATACCAAAGAAGATGCGAACTATCAAAAAGTGGTGGACAATATCAAAAAAGAAGATAGAAAACTGATTTATAAGAAACTTTCAGCGTCTAACTACTTCAAAATAGCCTCAGTTGATAAACAACAAAAACGACATTTTTCACATAGTACTTTAGTGCAACCATCCGATTCTATTCCTCCTGTTCAACCTATTGGGTTACAAGGAAAAATTGATAGTTTAGGTGTGGTTACTCTTTCGTGGAAAGCTAATACAGAGGCTGACTTGGCAGGCTATAGAGTACTGAGAGCTAATACCGATAAAGAAGAATTTGTAGATATCTTTAATCATATCATTACAGAAAATACAGTCCGTGATACAGTGAGTTTCTCTCTTTCTAATAAAAAGGTGTTTTACAAAATTTTAGCAGAAGATTTACGTTACAATCGCTCTCCTTTTTCTGAAGTAATAGTAGTTGAGAAACCTGATAAAAACCCGCCTACTGCCCCTATTTTTAATAATTTCACTACCGAAAACGGAAAGATAACACTGTATTGGATAAGCAGTTCAAGTGATGATGTAGAAAGCTATACCCTAAGTAGAAGAGAAAAAGGAACAGAAAAATGGCAACCGTTACAAGTATTTCACAAAGAAACCAACACATTTATTGATGAAAATACTGAAGGAAGCAAAACGTATGAGTATCTCATTCAAGCAAAGGACAAAGCAGGTCTATGGTCAAGTGCTGACAATGCAACCATAACCATAAAAGCACCAGTAAGAGCTGATAAAGTAATAAAAAGCGTAGATTTTGTAGCCGATAGGAATGCACGTTCTATCTCTTTGTTTTGGAAATATCAAAAAAATGCCAAAGTAACCGAGATACAGATTTACAAAAATGTAAAGGGCAATACTCCTTCTCTTTGGAAAGTACTCACCCCAAAACAACAACACATCACCGATAAAGAAATACATATCAATACAATATATGAATATTACTTTTTACCTTCATTAGCTAATGGCAAACCCACACAAGGTGAAAAAGTAGAAGTTAATTATTAATTTTTTAAATACTTACACTATGAGAAAAGTATTTTTATTAATTGCCTTAGTCGCAATCGTATTTGTAAGTAACGCTTGTGGAAAAAAAGACGACACTAAACCTCAAGAACAACCTAAAAACTCCCTCGAACAAAAATTGATTAGAAAGTGGAAAATTATAGAAATTGGGTTGGAATCTAAAGGTAATGAAGTTCAAAAAGCCGATGATTGTGTTTTTTTTGGAATTTTTACCTAATGGTAGAGGTAGAGAAATCGGATATACAACTCAAAATACAAAAGATTGTATTCCAGATGATAAATTTAAAGTAGATGAAATTCTATTTACTTGGAATATTATCAGTAATGATTTTATCTATAATGGAGAGCGTTTAGGAGAACTTAAAATGAAAATTGTGCAATTACCTGATAAGGATCAAATGTTCAAAATTTCTAAAGGAATGGAAAAAGAAAAAGAACAAGACTGGAATAAAAATGTGGTTTCCATTGTATATCAATTCACGAAAATATAAACTTATAAAAATAAGAAAATTTCTTTTATTTCGAAAGTATGAAAAAAATATTTGTGATCTTTACTTTATTTTTTTGTTCCATTATTTATGGACAAGCACAGCTGGGGGAGTATATTATAGAATCTCACTGTAAAATAAAAGCTCATAATGAAAATTATGGTGGTGGATGTAAAAATCAAGTTCTAATTGAAATTCTCTTTGATAAAGGAAGGAGAAAGATATTAGAACAAGATTTAAATGGTGTCTCCCAAAATCATTACTCCGATTATGGGATAAAAAAAAATAATGTACCAGCTACTTGGAGCCCCTTGCTTTTAAGGTCGGTTGCTTCCAGAAATTGGAAAAGAAGGGTAGGAGGATGTGGAGGAAATGGAACTTTTAATGATTCTGAAAAACTAGAAAGAATTTATTTTTGTGGTAATTTTTTTGAAAATAGCGAAGCAATTGATTGGTGGGACCATATTATATCAGTGAAGATTTATCCTCAATTAGTTATCAGAACAAAAGATGGAGGGGATCTTCCGTCAAAAGATAAAATAAAAATAGAATCTGATTACGGATTTCGCTCTGTGGATTATAATTGGCAATATGACATTGGAGATGGTTATATGAATTTGTCTAAATTTAATGGACAATCAACTATTGAAGTGAATGCTTACGATATTTTAGGAAGTAGAATGGAAGAATTTATTGGTCAAAAAATTTCTTTTATACAAAGATCATCTTGTGGAAATATTTCAGATCCAGTATTTTTTACAGTTAAAAAATCCCTCCCTATTCTTAAAAATGATAATAACGATGTTATCATAACTGATTGTTATGGTGATAAAGCTAACTATACACTACGATTTGATCGTCCTTTAAAAGAAGGTGAAAAAATGTTTTTCAATATTAAAGGTGTAAATGTTGGCAATCCTGACCCTTTTACTTATAGATTAGATTCATTAGAAAAGGGTAATACTTTAACTTTTAAAAATTTAAAAGCAGGAACTTATGCAGTTTCTTATTTGGGAAATGGCTCAGCAAATGCTTATACTCCTTATACAGAGGAGCATCCTTTTATATTTACTATCAAAAATCCCGACCCTGTAGAATTTTATATAGAAGACCCTACTGATATACAAAGTCCTTTTTGTTTTCAAAATAGTGATGGTAGTATTACTATTACAGCGAGGGGAGGAAATAATTCATACCAGATTAAAATAAATAATGAAGAATGGACTGATTTTTCTAATGGAAGGAAACATACTTTCTCAAATCTTCCTGAAGGTACTTATACAATTAGCGTAAGAGATGTAAAAGGATGTGTAGGAAAAGTCTTAGATAGAGATAGAAATAGAAATAGAGAAACTATGGAGGTGAAGCTGAAATCTCCTTTACCTATAAAAGTTTCTTATCCACCAGAATTACAAATAAGACCCAAATTTTCTAATGCTACTCAAGGAAGAATCACAGCGGTTGTTGAAGGAGGAACTGTTCTTCCTTACTTTCAAGGATATATTTTTTATTGGGAGAGAAGAGATGGAAATACAATAGAAGAAATAACTTCACAAGTAATTACTAGATACGATACGGAAAACGGAAAATTCTATATCATAGCGAATAATATTCCTAAAGGAGATTATTATTTAATGGCCTATGATATAAATTACTATAATCACCCCATGGGAAGATCTAATTGTTTAGTTAAAGATAGTCATTTCAAGTTAGAAGCTATGCCTCCTCTAACTGCTAAAATTATTCCTAAATCTATATCCTGCAACTCTCAAAACGAATTTGGCAATGAGAGAGACCGAAATCTCGACGGTCAGCGCGATGAAAGTCAGGATGGTGAACTAAAAATTGAGGCTTCAGGAGGAACTCCTTTTACAGGTACTCAAAATGGTGGTAAGCCTTACATTTACACTTGGAAAAAACAAGACAGCAATGGCTATTGGGTAACACTCCCTATTGAGACTGATACTGCCAAAAATCTTTCTGCTGGCAAATACGCTATTAATATACAAGATGCCAATGGTATTGTATTGGGTGAGTACAACACCCATACAGTAACTAAAGTGGTAGACGTTGTTTATGAGCTTAAAGAACCTGCCAAATTAACCCTTTCCCTCCAAAAAACAGATGCTACTTGCAAGGGTAACGATGGTAAAATTACCGCTACCCCTACTGGGGGCACGCCTCCTTATACTTATCTGTGGTCTAATGGAGCTACTACCGCTTCCATCGAAAACTTGCTACCTATGCCTTATACAGTTGAAATCAAAGATGGAGCAGGATGTATGGTACAAGGAAGTACGGCTGTTCTGCAACCCAATAGCCTTACGGTTACGGGTACTATCACCCCACTTCGTTGCCATAATGCTAATAATGCCGCTATAGCGCTTGCAGTGCAGGGAGGTACGGCACCTTATCAATATCTGTGGAATACAGGAGCTACAACAGCAAATATAAACAACCTCCCCACAGGAGAGTACAAGGTAAAAATAACCGATGCTCAAGGTTGTGCTCACTTCAAAACTTTCACTATCGAAAACCCTCCTAAATTTGAGATTGATTTAGGGGGAAATCGTACGCTTTGTAACGGACAAACACTTACCTTAAATATAGCTGTTAATGATCCACAAGCTACTTACCTATGGACTGGTGATAATGGTTTTTCTTCTAATACACCTCAGGTAACTTTATCCGAAAAAGGTACTTATAGGGCTACGGTAACTACCAAAGATGGTTGTACAGCAACAGATGCTATTACCATTGAAAGTGCAAATACTCAAATAGCTTCTGAGTTCTTACTCACTACCCAAGCCTATGAGAATGAAGAGGTAATATTAGTAAACACCAGTAGTCCTAAAGGAGAAACTACTGAGTGGTTAGTCCCCGAAAATGAAGCTATTGAAGTCACCAATAAAAATGATGACTATATCTCTCTCATCTTCAAAGCAAAAGGTGAATACCGTATAGGTATCAAGCAAACACAAGGTAATTGCTTTGAGTTGTTCTACAAGAATATCATTGTAGAACCCGCTACCGATTTACCTAAAACTCAAAAAACCAATGAGGCTTTTGTAAGAGAATTTGAAGTAGCACCTAACCCTAACGATGGCAAGTTCAAAGCAAAAGTAGTTTTAGAAAAAGCAGGGGCTATCAAATTCCGCCTTTATAGTATCACAGGGCAATTAGTGAGCGAGAAAAACTCAGCTTCAGCTACTGAACACTGGGTTGATTTTCAAGACCCACTACCAGCTGCTACCTATATATTGGTTTTAGAAACTCCTTACCAACGATTAAGTAAAAAAATCATTATCATTCCTTAAGTACGATGCGCCTATTCTCTTACATATTCCTCTTTCTGCTCACAACGTGGCAGCTCATAGCACAAACCTACCCTGTGCAGGTAGTGCCTGTGCTCACACCTCCATATAGTAGTAAGATTGCTGACTATGCCAACCCAATGGCTAATAAGGTACAACTGCAACTCATCACTACCGACTTGAGTGTGCAGAACCGCCCCGTACAATTATATGTAGAGATTAAAGGCAATGGACTTACAGCAGCCTCAGCCCCTGTACTTTCAGGCGTTTCACCCTTGCGTATCAGTGGAGGCGAAATCCTCCGCCTCACCAATGCCGAGCTGGCAAGCTACTTCCAGTTGCGCAACCTGCAAGGTATCACCTCACAACAATACGCCTCTGCCTTGCCCGATGGGATGTACTCATTCTGCTTTAGGGTAAAAGATGTGCTCAGTGGTCGTTGGCTCTCCCAAAGTCATTGCGCCATTGCCTATCTAATGCTCAATGACCCCCCAATTCTGAATATTCCCTCTGATAATGAGCAAGTAGCTGTAACCGATTTTCAAAATATTATTTTCAGTTGGACACCCCGTCAAATCAACGCGACCAATGTAACCTATTCCTTTGAATTACGTGAGATTTTAGACCCTACCCTCGACCCTCGTTTTGCTTTTGAAGTAAGCCGACGCATACTCAAAGAAGACGATTTACGAATGACCACCTTCGTCTATGATGTGAGCAAACCCAACCTCATCCCTGGTAGACGCTATGCGTGGCGCGTAAGAGCTATCTCCACAGGTGGACTGGCAGAAAACAGTGTCTTTAAAAACGATGGTTATAGCGAGGTACACACGTTTGTCTACGCCGTAAACTGTAGCAAACCGCTCTTTTTGCTAAGCGAACAGCAGGGTAAAAGTCGTACCAAACTACTCTGGCAAGGGCACACACTGCACCAAAAATACCATATCCAATACCGTAAGAAAAACGTAGAAGACGCACAGTGGTTCGAGACCTTTACCCGAAATACCCAAACCCTCATCGCCGACTTGGAGGCGGGTGAGTACGAGTTTCGTGTAGGAGCTTCTTGCGAGGGCGAACGCTATGGTATTACTCCCAGCTATGTGTATTCGGATATACAGACTTTCAAAATAGAGAAAACACCCAACACCACTGAGCAAGGGTATAACTGCGGAATTGTACCCAAAATAACGATTACAAACCAAAAGCCTCTCAATAGTTTAATAACCAATGAAGTGTTTACCGCAGGTGATTTTGCGGTTACCCTTTTGGAGGTGAGTGGTAGCAATGGTGTATTTTCAGGTAAAGGCTTTATAAAAGTGCCTTACTTGAACGATACTAAGCTGGCGGTAGAATTTGAAAACGTCAAAATCAACAGTGATTACCAGCTCACAGACGGAGTAGTGAAAACTACTTATGATGCCGATTGGAAAAATGTACAGTTCATAGAAAACCTCATAGGTCAAGGCAAAAAATCTAATGAGATAAACGTACCTTTTGAGATTGATAAGGTAGAAACTCGCAATGGTGAAATAGTTGTTACAGGTAAAGACGGTCGCAAGGAAGTATTCCCATTTGGAGGCAATGATTCCACTGTCAAAGGAAAAGTAACCACTACTACCAATGGAGTAACCTCTACCCAAGAATATATATATCGCATAGATAAAGACGGTAAAGTATCTGAACCTCAAATAGTAGCTCAAGGAGGCAAACCTACCAAAGAAAACACCAATGGCGTAAGCAAAGGAGGTGAGGCTACAGCCCTTACCGCCAAAGGTATTGAGGTAACTTTTGAGAATACAGCCGACTCTAAATACGCTTATGAAGTCCCTACCAAAGCCTATAGTAAGGACTACCAAAAGCTTGACGGTAAGTACATTCCGTTTAAAGCGGTGGTAAAAGGTGAAACAGAACCTTTCTTAGCCAAAGTACAGATTACCGATAAGAATATTAGCGCTGATAGCCTTATCTTCAAAACCGATAAAGGCGCACTCATCGCATCCAAACGAGTAGAAGGTTCTAACGACTTTTTGCTTACTCTCAAAGGTTTCCATAGCTTTGCCGTAGAACAAGTACAAGCTACTAT
>NZ_JAESPJ010000028.1:0-8829 GCF_016806945.1 Capnocytophaga genosp. AHN8471 | reverse complement strand
CCACCGTATACTTATATCTATCAAGGAGTGGGAACGACCACTACCCAAACAAACAATGTCTTTACAGGCATAGCCCCAGGCACCCCTACCTTTATAGTAAAAGATAAGAATGGTTGTAGTGCACAGCTCACAGGAGTCTTTACAGTAACCACTCCAGCAGCTATAACGCTTACTACATCAGCAACCACTTGTTATTCAAACAATGGAGATGGAGTAATAGAAGTGAAGATCAACAGTGGTAATGGCAATTACAAAGTAAGGTTAAATAACAATGCGGCGGTAGTTTTACCAGCCAATGGCACCACCCATACCTTTACGGGTCTTACTCAAGGCAGCTATAGCATCACCGTTACCGATGGTTATGGTTGTAGTACAGCCACCCAAGTGCGTATTTACCCATCGTTAAATAGTACAGTAAGGGTAACCCACCAAAGTAGTTGTAATACCAATGCGAAGATAGAGGTAATAGCCTCAGGAGGAGTAGGAACAAGCAATATCGAATACGCTTATGTATTAGGCAGTGGATCGCCCAATTACCATATAAACGATACGAGCAAAGTGATTCCACACTTTAGTGAGGCAGTACAAACTTGGACAGTTTATGTACGTTCTGCAGGTTGCGTAAAAACGCATCAAGTAATAGTGAAGAAAGCCGATAATGTAGCCTTTACAGCGGCGACAGTAACGCCTACGTGTCAAGGATCAGCAACAGGAAAGATAGTGTTGAAAAACATTCAAGGCGATGGCAACTTTACCGTGCGTTATGGCAATGGAGGAACCCCAGTAATAGCCACTTATACAGGTATAGCGACCAACACCTATACGATAGCCAATGTAGCAGCAGGAGTATACTCAGTAACAGTAACCGATAAATACGGCTGTAATGCGACACAAAATGTTACTTTAGCCGATATGCCAGCACTTACCGCTACGATAACCTTATCGGCAACAGTAGGAAGTTGTGCATCCACAGGTTCAGCAGCCACCCTTACCCTTACAATGGGTAATGATGCTTGGACAGCCTACCGAGCAGGCGGTAACCAAATATACTATGAGTTTAACAATAGTGGTACTTGGCATCCAATGCTAAACAATCCACATTACATACTTCCTTTATCAGGAGTAACCGAGCCAGGCAGAACCATCCAAGTGCGTTTTGCAACACGTCCGAGTGCTACAGCGCCTAATGTATGTAGTACAGCAGCGATGGCTTATGTAGTACCGTTGCCAATTGGAGGCGTAAGTGTAACCACCAATTTAGAACAGTACGTACAGAACTGTACAGCGGCAGGTAACCCATTGTTTACCGCTACGGTAACAGTAGCTCCAGGTTATGGACAACCACCTTATCAGTTTAATCTCAATGGAGGAGCCTATGTAGCAGGAAGTGTGAACTCACGCACACATGTGTTCACAGGCTTAGTAGTAGGTCGTACCTATACCTTTGGAGTTAAAGATGCCAATGGATGTGAGGCAGCCTACACAGGAGACATCTATGCGAGTGTATCCTCACCAGCGATCAGTGCAATGCTTGAAGGCAATCCAGCTTGTCACGGCTCTAATGGTAATGCAACGCTTAAAGTACGTCGTAGCACTGCATATAGCTCAGGCGCATCAACTAATATCAGTTGGGCAGTGTATGACAAAGCAACCAATGCGATAGCTATAGATCCTGTAACATCAGCACCTATCAATGGTACAGCAGCTATGCCAGGACCAGGAGCCGAGTCTATCTTGTCTACCTTTACCCTCAGTGCAAACAAAACATACTACGCTATTATCAGCGAAGGAAGTTGTAAGTGGGGTAGTAGAGACTTGCATATACGAGAATTAGCAACGCTTTCAGCTACGGTATCACAAACCGCTACAATTACTTGTGATAGCGATGGAGTTTTAGAGGTACAAAATCCTACCGGAGGAGGAGGTAGTTATAGGTACACAGTAACTCCAACAACAGCAGGAGTTACTTTTAGAGCACCAATAGTTACAGGAAGCTCAAGAGTACAGATAGTAAAAGATAATATAGCCACTCCAGCGATGCCAACCTATCCAAGTGGAGCTTATAGTTTTGGAGTAAAATTAGAGATGGAAGACCAATATGGATGTAAAGCTACTTTAGGTACATACACCTTTACAGTAACGCCATCTCCAAGAATTGCAAAAGCCACTGTAATAGGTTGTTCCGATGGACAGTACACCCTCACTGTTGAGCCACAAGCTAAAACAGGAACTTTAGGAACCCCAGCAACAGGAACAGAACTCAACGGTTACGAATACTCAATAGATGGAGGTTTAGATTACCAAAGCAGCAATGTATTTGTTAACTTGGTAGCAGGCCAGTATGATGTACAAATCCGTGATAAATCTACAGGATGTATAGCTACTAAAACCGTGAGCATCACCAATGCGTTAGAGGCAGATATAGCATTAACCACACCATTAGGATGTGGAGGCGGAGGAGCCGAAATCACTATAAAAGTAGACAATGGTTCAGGCGACTACGAATATAGCTATATAAATCCAGGCGGTACACCAACAGGACCTTTTGCAATATCACAAGTAGGAGGTCAATATAAAGCGACCATCAATGTAACGGCTGTAGGTGTATATACCGTAACAGTAAGAGATAAGAGTACATCAGGCACTTGCGGTAGTTATACTAAGAGCATTACAGTACGTACTGCCGAACATCCAGAGATAACCACTTCGGTAAAAACAGTAACTTGTGCCGGAGGTAATGATGGAGCGATTTACCTTACTGAGGTCAATGCAGCCACTGTAGGAACATTCACTTATGCAGTACAAGGGCCAAGTGGAGCAGTTCCATCATCATCAATAGTCAATAGAGAAGTGAGAGGTTTAACGGCAGGAGTATACACCATTACAGTAACGGCTAATGGTTGTCAAAGCACCTATACAGCAACAGTGAAAGAGCCTACCGCACTTACCCTTAGCAAAACAGTGATAGAGAACAACAAACAAGAGTTCAGTTGTGGAAGCTCAGGCAGTGTACAACAAGCTCAAATCACAGTGCCAAGTGGGGCAGTACAAGGCGGAACACAACCTTATAGAATAGAGTACTTGTACGGTACCGTATCAGGTACAGGCAATAGCTTTAGCATAGGTAATACAGCAGGAGGTACAGTAACCATCACCGCTATCGATGCCAATGGTTGTAGCACCCAAACCTCAGTGGTGATCAAACCGTTTGAAGCTTTTGATGTCGATAAGATCGACTTTACGGTAACCACTTCAGGAACTTGTAATGCGAGTGAGACCATCACCATCAGTGCAACCCAAAGTTCAGGAGCACCATTTACCGGTCAGTTGTTGTATTATCAAGGAGCTACCGCCCCTACGGGAGCGATCACCCCAACAACAGGCGGCTGGCAAACAAGCAATAGCTTTACCATAGCCCCTAACAGAACTTACACATTCTGGGTAGCCAACAAAGCGACAGGCTGTACAGTGAGCAAGTTGTACATCTCACCTAATCCTAACAACTTCAGCATTGTAAACCCACAAGTGAAGAATGTAGGTTGTAAAGGCGCTAACGATGGTACCGCTACCTTTACCCTTAGCAATACAGTAAGTGGTCACGCTTATAATGTAACCGTAACCCCAGCAGGAGGAACGATTGCACCATCCGCACCATTTACAGCAACGGGCACAACAGCAACCTTCAACATAGCAGGTTTAGCTCCTAATACCTATACAGTAACTGTAAAAGATAACAATACAGCTTGTGAGCAAGTATATAGCTTCAAGATAGAAGAACCAACAGCGTCTGTTACAGCGAGCGTTACAGTACGTCAGGCAACTTGTGCTAGCGCACCTACTTACAACAGTGGAGAGATAGCCATAGAAAATGTAACCGGCGGTTGGGGCACATATCAGTACTATATCGGTCAAGCAGCTCCAGGCTTTGAAGTGTGGACAAACACAAGTGTACGCACAGGCTTAACCCCAGGTACTTATAGAGTATTAGTAAAAGACAACGGAGGTTGTCCTACAACCCTTAGCAGTACAGTAACCATAGCCACCCCGACAACTATTAGTGGTACACTTACGGTAACCAATGCGAACTGTACCAATGGTACGGGAGCCATAGGAGTGAGAAGTGTAACGGGAGGTGAAGGCGCGAACTACTTGTATCAACTCATCAAAGATGGGGTAGCACAAGGCGGAGCACAAACCAGCACCGAGTTCCAAAACTTAAGTGCAGGTAATTACCAAGTAGCGATATCCGATTCTTGGGGTTGTACAGTAACCCTTACCCAATCGGTAACCTTGTACGAACCGGTAGAAGGAGTAGGCGTACACTTTATCAAGCAAGTAACTTGTACACCATCTCCAGTTACGGGAGCGATAGTTAGCATCACTTATGCAGGAGGCGATTCACCAAGCTTGCGTTATACCCTTAAGAACTTAGGTACAGGAGTGAGCACTACATCCACTACCAACGGATTTACAAATGTACCAGCAGGTAATTATGAAGTATCGGTATACGATGTAGCAACAGGTTGTCCTACCCAAACCCACACCTTTGCAGTAACTGATGCGGCGGCAGTAAGCTTTACTTACACTACAACAGCAGTGAGCTGTAGTGGTAGCAGCGATGGTAAGTTAAAAATTACCATACCAGGTACCCAAACACAAACCGATTATCAAATCAATATAGTAGGTAGTGGCGGCTTTACCCGCAGTGAAACGGTGAACACCACACCTAAGGACATAGAGTTTATAGCTATGCCAGCGGGTACTTACACGGTAACACTCACCTCGGCGCGTAACTGTACTAAAACTGAGACAATTGTTATAGGCGCACCAGCCACCTTGATAGTGAGCAATACCACTACGGTAACCACACACTACAGATGTGATGCCAATAACAATGCCCAACAAGCAATTATCTCAGCAGTAGCGCAAGGCGGTACACAACCTTACAAATACAACTATCAAGTATTTGATGGTACAAGCACCACCACTTCAGGCTGGATAAGCAGCAGTGTTTACAGCCTCACAAGTGCAGGTAGTGCCACACAAACCGTGATAGTGAATGTAGAGGATGCCAATGGCTGTAGAGCCGTCTACACCCCATTGATAGTACCACCACTACAACGCATCAGTGAGATAAAAGCCACCCGATTGACAACCATCAGTTGTAATCAATCCGAAACAGTGAACTTCACTATAGTAGGAGGTAAGAACCTCGGTTATATAGTAGAGGTAACAGCCAATGGTAGTGTGGCAACGCCAACGCCATCAACACAAACCCTTACAACAGGAGCGAATGTAGCAATGGTACACTTCAATGCTCCAGGTTACTATACTATCAAAGTAACCGATAGAGAAACAGGCTGCTATGCCACCGTATCTTATACCGTAAACGAATATAGAGCGATGGAAGTAAGTGCAGCCCAAAGTAAACCAGTGAGCTGTGTGGGAGATAGCAATGGAGAGATTACCATTACCTTCAGTGGTTACCAAGGCCCGATAGCTTACCAAGCCTACACAGTAAGTCCTACGGTTGCTCCAGTAGGTAGTTTGCAAACCCAAATAGGCAGTCCAGATGCGGTGCGTAAAGCGGTGATCAGCGGTTTACCAAAAGGCAACTATGTGGTAAGAGTAGACCAAACCGATGCGCCAAATTGTACGGTAACTAGCACCCAAGTAATGGTATCCGAGCCAGCAACGGCACTTACAGCTACCCCTACAGTCACCGATCGCATCAAGTGTGGTGTTGGTCAAACAGGAACCTTTAATGTAGAAGCTACTGGAGGATGGGGCAATTACGAATATCGTTTGTCCCACAACGGTACAGCCCATCCAGTATATGGAACTTATACCAGCACCTCACTCTTTGAAGGTTTATCAACAGGAACTTATACAGTAGAGGTAAAAGATGAAAATGGATGTGTAACAATAGTAACCCAAGTGATGGCAGCACCCGATCCTATTGATGCGACAGTAACAGTAACCAATGTAAATTGCTTTAGCGATCGAACAGGGGTGATAAGCGTACAAAGCATCACAGGAGGTAGTGGCAACTACACTTACGAATTGAAAGAAAAAGGAGGAGCTATTGTACGAGGCGCACAAACTAATACCACTTTCACAGGATTAGATGCACGAGAATATGTGTTGATGATCACCGATGGATGGGGATGTGAATCACAGATAGAAGTAGAGGTAACCGAACCTGCCGAACTCAATATAGTAGCCGGTATTACCAGTCCACTTACTTGTCATTCCCCAGCTACAATATCACTTGTAGCAACAGGAGGCACAGGAGCTTATACTTATTATCAAATAAAAGGCGGATTGACTACAACAGTAGGAAGTACCGTTACGGTCAATGCATCCGATGTAGGCGATTACGAGTTCTATGTAAAAGATGCCAACGGCTGTACATCTAAAGTATCTAATAAGATAACCATAGCAGCTTTAGAACCTTTAGCCTTGCACGTGAATACAGCCGATGCCTTTGTGAAGTGTAACGGAGAAAGTTCAGCGCGTATCACCTTCTCAGCAACCGGAGCATTGGGTAACTATCAGTACAAATTGTACAAAGGCGGAATTGCACAAACAGTTTCAGCAACCCAAGTAAATGCTACCGATTGGGCATTCTCAGGCTTAGCAAGCGGTACTTACCAAGTAGAGGTAACCAGCGTAGATTGCGTACAAACGGCGACAGTAAATATAGGTGAATCACCAGCCTTTACAGTAGCAACCGCAACCACTGATATCACTTGTAACGGAATGCGTGATGGTACCATCTCAATGACGGTAACCGGAGGCGCAGGCGATATACAATACGCAATCAGTCCACGATTAGATAGATTTGTATCCGAAGGCTACTTCACACGACTTGCTCGAGGAGAATACGTAGTAAGAGCCCAAGATAAGAATGGTTGCTTTGTAGATGAGGTCTTCAAGATCAACGAACCCGATGTATTAAATGCCATCATCGATAAACAAACTGATGAGGTATGTTATGGAGCAGGCGATGGTACCGTATCGATAACCATCACTGGAGGAACCCAATCGTACAGTACCTCAATCGACGGTGGAGCTTGGACAGTAGATAAGACCTTGTATACAGGCTTATCAGTAGGAACCCACACCATCACGGTGAAAGATGCACACTCTTGTACAACCGAAGTATCAGTATTGATAAAAGAAGGTGTAGATATGCAAGCCACAGCAACAGTAAGTTACGGTTGTGGTAACAATACCGTAGTCAATACGATCAACGCAACGGTCAGCGCCAGCTACACAGGAGCGGTAAGCTTCAGTTTAGACGGAGCAGCACCACAAAACTCAGGTAAATTTACAGGAGTAACAGCAGGTACTCACACCATCACCTTTGCACATCTCAATGGTTGTACAACCAGCCTTACAGTAAATGTAACAGCTTACAACAGTTTAACGGCAACAACGGTAACAAAAACCGATATGAGCTGTTATGGAGTAAACGATGGAACGATAACCTTTGTGGTAAACGGCGCAACCAATAGTTATACTTATACTATTGAACCAGAAGCCGGCACGTTCGATGCAGCAAACAGCCGATACACAGGCTTATCGGCAGGTACTTATACAGTGAAAGTGAGATCTAATGGCGAGATCAATTGTGAATTAGAACACAGCTTCACTATAGTAGAACCCGATTTGTTACAAGTCAATGCCTCAACAGTATCCGAAACCTGCTACGGTTTAAACAACGGACAGTTGATATTCAGCATCCAAGGCGGTAGAGCACCTTATAGCTATACACTCAAAACAGCTTCAGGTACTTTAGCAGATAGCGGAACCGTAACAGCAACAGGAACGGTACGCACTATAACCAATGTAGTAGGAACTTATCTCTTAGAATACAGCGATGGTCAGTGCTCACAATCTTTACAAATCACAGTACCATCAGCACCTAAGTTAGATATTGTAGATGTAAAAGAACAGTTCAACTGTTCAGTAGTATCCACTACTTACACCACCAGCTATTTACGTGTAGAGTTCTCACAAGCCGATGACAAACGTACAGCGAGCAATACCCTCTACTCAGTAGACGGAGGTCTTCAAAAAACTCCATTCAAGAGAATAGAAGGTAAGTACGGATATACCGATATTATACCTACAGGACAATACACCCTTACGGTATACTATTACTCAAATGTACCAGGAGCACCACTATGTGAACAAACTTGGGGTAGTACTGTGAGCTTAACCCGTTATCGAGGTTTAGAAATCAAGGATATTACCGATCCGAGAGCAATCAACAAGATAAAAGTACAAGCCGTTGGCGGTAACCCATCAAGTTATAGTTACACGTTCAATGGTTATCAAGACGGTACAAATGAATATATGTTGCGCTCAAGCGATCCAACCACACGAGTAGTAGGTAAGAGAGTCTACAAAACAGTAGTTGTAGAGGCGATAGACGGCAACGGCTGTAGCTCAACGCTCACTATAGAGAAAGAGTATATGAAGTCAGTACCACCCGATTTCTTTACACCAAACGGAGACGGACAGAACGACGGCTGGGATCCAGATAGATACCGCAGTTATCCAAACTTAACGGTAGACATCTACGATCGTTACGGACGTTATATCACCAGCTTACGTTCAGGAGAAGTATGGGATGGTCGATACAACGGCAAGGAATTACCAACAGGTGACTATTGGTACATCCTCAAAACCCACGAAGACGGCGAAGACGACCAAGAATATGTAGGTCACTTCAACCTCTATAGAGCCGCCGATTAAGAGTATTTCTTGAAATAATAATAGCGAAACTCCCCGATTAACTAATGCTAATCGGGGAGTTTT